>CAKPAT010000097.1 GCA_934133155.1 uncultured Bacilli bacterium | reverse complement strand
TGAACAGTTTGCGACAGTTGATCAATTAAAATCATTTAATACAAATGATAATGATGGTGAAGTAAAAGCTGTAAAGTTTTATTTTGGTAACAACAATCAACAATGGTGGATTGCAGGTAGTCAAGATGAAAATAGCATAACTTTATTTGCGGCAAGTCCATTGGCAACAGACCAAGTGTTTGAACCAAATTACGATCAAAATAAATCATATAGTGATGAATGGAACTGTGATTATACAAGTACAGGTGGTTCTAATCCATCAGATGTCTATCCAAACCACTATGGAGCAAGCCCGTTAAGAAACACATTAAAAAATTTGGAAACATCATATTTCACAAGTAAAGAACAAGGCTTGATGAAAGATACAACCATTTATACGAACGATACAAAAAACAATAGTGTATATTCAACAACTGATAAATTATATCTTGCATATGGAGATATTGATGACGATCAGTATATCACAGTAGGAACAAACAGTAAGGATAGTTTAAACAGCGGTCTTCATATTGATAATAGTTACTGGGGAAACAGTTTTTTTTGGCTCCGTGCACCGTACGAAGTCGAAAACTTGCACTATGTGCTACATACAGGAGACGGATATGTGGACGGTAACCTTGCCATCGAAGGAAGGGCACTGTTGCCTGCTTTTGAACTGGATATGTCATCTGTCGTCTTTGCATCTACTGCATCATCAGCAACAACGACGGTGACTTTACCAATTAATGAAGCATTTACATTGCGATATAAAACAGATCGTAAAGTATCAGCATTAGTTTCTTATGATAAGAGCAAAGTTACTTTATCAGGTGTTTGGGCTGGCATAAATTTAGTCGTACAAAATAAAGATGGTGCAAAGGCTAAACGAATCATGATGGAAAAAGAAGTTTCTGCAGCTGATATGGGTTTAGATAGTTTTGCGAATTGTAAGGTATGGCTTGAATATACGAATACTAGTGAAAGAAAAACCTATGCTACATTAGCAACCGAGGAACAAGGCTATGATGTAAACATTACTGCAAGTGAGGGGTTGACTGTCACTAATGGTGTTCAAGGTGTTGCACAGGGAAGTGCAATTACAGATATTACAGTAGCTGTTGCAGATGGATATTATCTTCCAGATGGTTATACAAATACCATTCAAGGCTTGAATGGCTTAAATGTAAAAGACGTTACTCAAACTGGTTTTACCATTTCAGGAACACCAACTAATGATGTTAATATTGTTCTTCCAGAAGCAAGAAGGGATCAGTTTGTTGTTGAAGGTGGCACAAAAGATGTTGATTATACATATCAAAATGGTATTTTGACTTTTGTTAAAGATGGAAATTATGTATTAAAACATCCATCAGGAATAACTGATACAAGTGATCGAGTTGTAATAGCGGATAATTTTAAAGGAGAGCTAACACTTGATAATATATCTATTGGTTTGGGTTTTGTTCCTTGCATTGATGTAGCTAGTAACGCCAATTTAACTCTTATTATAAAAGGCAAAAATTCGTTGGGCGTGCATGATGATAATGCAGCGGCTATCCAATTTATGAATGTGACAGAAAATGGAAGTTTAACTATTGATAGCGGAGAACCAGTAGGAGAATTAACACTTCATGGCCGTAATGGACCTGGACTTGGTTCACCAGGGTATAATTCAGCTTATACCAAAAATATTTATATAAATGGTGGAATAATCGATGCTTCAAGTGATAATGGTATTGGTATTGGTAGCTATTCCGATTCAAATCCAAGTGAAATTACTATTAATGGTGGCACTATTAAAGGCAGCAAAATTGGAAGTAAGTTCAAAGGTAGTAAGGCAATAATAAATGGTGGAAATATCCAAAATAGTATTAATGTAGAAACTGAGATTAATGGTGGTTTTGTCAAAGGTAATATTGAGGATAACGAAATTAAGAATTCCGCTGGCCAAACAGTTTATAAAGCTAACATAACGCTTGAAGATAGTGATGTAAAGTCTTTAAAAGTTGATGGCAATAATTATAATTTCCCAGCTCAACCAGGAATAAATGATATTTGGCTATATTTGCCATCAGGAACACATACAGTAACTCATGAAAATTCCGAAGGTAAAATAAGTGAATACACTATCATAATTAACGAAAATGGAACTGTAACACATGTAAATGCATGGGAAAAAGAATTAACTATAAGTGGTTGGACTTATGGTCAAAACCCTAATACTCCAACTGCCAAGTCTAAGTTTGGTGATGTAGTATTCTCATATAGTGATAAAAAGAATGGTACTTATACAAGTACTGTTCCAACTAACGCTGGTACATATTATGTAAAGGCTACAGTGGAAGGCACTTCAAACTATACTGGTTTAACTTCAGATCCTGTTACATTCACCATCAAAAAAGCAAGCAGTAATGTAACTATTACATCTAATCTTGATAAAACATATGATGGTAACAAAGTAGATGAACCAACATATCAAACAAGTGGAAGTACTGGTTCAGTAAGTATTAATTATCAAGAATACAAAGATAGTAACTGGAGTGATTTAACAAAAGCTCCAACTAATGTTGGTAAGTATAGAGTAGTAGTAAAAATAGAAGAAGATACTAACTATAGTAGTGCTTTAGATACAAAAGAATTTACTATCTCTAAAGCTGACAATACTTGGACTAATGAATTAACTATTAAGGGTTGGACTTATGGTGAAACTGCTAATAAGCCAAGTGCTTCAGCAGTATTTGGAACTGTTGAGTATACATATAGTGAAAGTAAAGATGGAGCTTATGTAGATACTGTTCCAACTAACGCTGGTACATATTATGTAAAGGCTACAGTAGAAGGTACTTCAAACTATACTGATTTAACATCAGATCCTGTTAAGTTTACTATTTCTAAGGCTGATACAACAATTACATTTATTAAAGATAATATTGATAAGGTTTATGATTCAAAACCTATTGATACTCCTGAAGTAACAAAGACAGGAAGTACTAAAGATTTAACATTTAAGTGGTCAAAGAAAGATGGTACTGAACTAACAGATAAGCCAAGTGATGTAGGTGAATATACTTTAACAGTAAGTGTAGATGAAGATGATAACTATAATAGTGCTTCAGTTTCTAAAGATTTCGTTATTACTATCGCTGATAATACTTGGATTGATGTATTATCTATTAATGGATGGACTTATGGTGAAAAAGCTAATAAACCAAACGCTTCAGCAACATTTGGAACTGTTAAGTATACATATAGCGAAAGCAAAGATGGTACTTATACAAGTACTATTCCAACTAACGCTGGTTCATACTATGTAAAGGCTGAAGTTGAAGGTACTTCAAACTATAAGGGTTTAGTATCTGAAGCTGTTGAGTTTACTATTTCTAAGGCTGATCCTGTATTAAAGAGTTTAAGTACTTTAACTATTGAACAGGGCAAGTCTTTAAGTAATTTAGGTTTACCAGAAGGGTATAAGTGGAAGAATCCAAATTATGAGTGCAAAGACTTAGGTTCTCATACATATAAGGCTGTGTTTACTCCTAAGGATAGTGTTAACTACAATACATTAGATGTAGATGTTAGCGTTAATGTTATCGCAAAGACTGAAGTAAATAATCCTACTCCTAGTGTTGACTCAAATGTTACTACCAATAGCAACAACAATAATAATAACAGCTATGTTGGCAATGGCGGTTCAACTACTTCAAATGTATTATTAGATGAATTGAAGGAAGTTGTTAACAAGAGCGAGTATAAGGCTTATGAAAAAGCTTATACAAAAGAATCGTATGACAATTATTTAGATGCTTTTGAGAATGCCGAGAAAGTATTGAATAATAAGAATTCTTCTAAGGAAGAGATTAAGGCCACTTTGGATAAGTTGAATGAGGCAATTTCAAACTTGAAGGTTGATAAGTCAAATCTTCAAGCTTCATTAACTGAATTTGAAGAGCTTGATTCAGAAAAGTATTCAGAAGCTTCTTATAAAGTGCTTTTGAGCGCTATAGAAAAGGCTAAGGCAATTATGGAAGATGAGAAGGCAAGTCCTAAGGAAATAGCTAATGCGATTGAGGAATTAAATAATGCTTATTCTTCTTTACAAAGTGCTGAGCCTAAGGTTGAAACTCCTAAGAAATCAAGTGTTGGTAAGGTTGCTCTTATTACGACGGTTACAACTGTTGTTGTTGCAGGTGGTGGTTCTTACCTATGGATTCTTTTAAAGAAATTTAGAGGAATGAAATAATCTTTAATTGAGAAGTGAGTTAATCATTTCTCTTTTAATTTATAATGTAGATATGAAAAACGAAGTAAGTATTAATATTGAACTAGATGAAAATATCAAGAATGAAATGGAAGCAGTATGTTTAGAAATGGGACTTTCCATGACTGAGGCCTTTGTTATTTTTGCCAAGAAGGTGGCAAAAGAAGGACGTATTCCTTTTGAATTAAGTGATGATGATTATCTAGAGGATATTATTAGGGATATAAGAGAAGGTAGGGCTCATTTTTCTGAACATGAATTAATTGAAGTTGAATAATAAAAACCTCCGTCATATTAATACTAAATGATGGAGATAATCATATTTATGATGGAGATAAAAAGCGTTCTTTTGTAAGTAATTAAACTAACAATTAAGAACGCTTTTAAATTTTAGAATCCTAACTCATCATTGACTAGAATAAGATGCATTCTATCTGTATGACGAGAGAATCTAGTTATTAAGAATTGACAACAGATAGTATCCATTGA
>CAKPAT010000096.1 GCA_934133155.1 uncultured Bacilli bacterium | reverse complement strand
GTCCGGCAATTATATCTTCTTTGGGGTAACCGACCTGTGCTTTATGGACTAAATCTGATTCAGCAAAGACGGTACATCTCGCGGCTATTTTAACGGGATTTTTACTTTTCAATGCATATTTACCAAAATCTTCAACATTTATTCCAAGTCTTTTTGATTGACTTGAAAGGAATGCACCTGTCCCAGCAGCACATAGTGTATTCATGGCATAATTGGTTATTATGCCATTTTTTATTAAAATTATTTTGGAATCTTGCCCGCCTATTTCTAGTATCGTCCTAATATTTGGATAAAAGGATAATGTGCCGACGGCGTGGGCAGTGATTTCGTTTTTCACTATATTTGCATCTAACATTAAACCGATTAATTTTCTAGCACTTCCTGTTGTACCTATTCCTTTTAATTCATAATTTTTAGGAATATTTAAGTTTTTAAGTAGTTTTTTTACAGCGGTTATAGGGTTTCCCTCTGTCCAGATGTATGATTTGGATAATATTTTATTTTGATTATCTATGATTACTCCTTTTGTAGATATTGATCCTATATCTACACCTAAATAACATTCATGCACTTGTTTTCCTCATTTCTAACATGTCATAAAAAGCTTCTAATCTTGTTTTTATTCCAACTTCAGATGTGGCCTCATCAAATGAGAAGAATAAAACTGGGATATTATTTTCGTTTGCGATTTTATTTATTATGCTCATGGCACCTATTTCCGGTGTGCAAAAAGAAGATTTTATATGAATGATACCATCATATTTGTGTTTGCATAGGTACTCGGTATTTGCAATATTGTCAGAGGCGTCGGCACCCATCATATATTTGATACGTTTATTTTTCTTTAGATATTTTTTCATTCTTTTGCTTTTCTTTATTAATAGGTAGTGAACGTTTGTAAATCTTTTAATTTCTATGCGATGGGATGCTAACTGTTTTTCTAAAAAATAGTTGGAATAAGGTTCCATTATGGTGTAAAGCTCACCGATAATACCAATTTTTATGCTACCATTTTTTTCTATTTCTAACTTTTGAAATTCTTCTTTATATTTGTTGTATTTTCTTTTTAAATCTAGGTAGCCTTTGGTTTCGCTAAAACTTTTAAGCATTTTTCTTTTTAAATTTTCAAAGCTTCCTTTTACTTTTTCAAAACCAATATTTTCTCTTATGTAATTATCAATTTCATCCATATATTTAACCATTTTTAATGTTATGAAAGTATATTTAATTAGTTTTATTTGAGAAAATTTTGGGTCGATTTTTTTGAAAAGTTTTTTTATTCTTTTATAGTTTGTTTTGCCTTCGGTCACTAGATTTATCATTTGAAATTTGTAACCTTTTTCTTTCAGCACTTCTTCTTGAAGTTCGGCATAGTAACCATATCTACAGCCACCACCCATTTGAATTAATGTGTCAGCACCTTTATCTAATGCTTCAATCATTGTGCCTAATGTGTATTTAAAAGGCATACATATGGTGTCTGGACTATTTTTACTGCCAATTTCTACTGTTTTGGCGGTTATTTTCGGTGGTTCTATTATTTCGGCATTTAATACATGAGATAATAGGTATTTAATTGGGACGTGATAGTCTCCCATTTGAGGATATGATATTTTATGCATATTTTACTCCTTTAAGCATATCTATAAAGCTTTCTAGTCTGGTTTCTATTCCGGTAAATGAGGTTTGTTCATCTATATATATGTTGATATTTGGTTTTTTTATTTTACGCATAGCAAGTTCATTTGCAAGGGCATCTAAGGCACATGGAAAGGCAGATAAAAAGATTATGCCGTCTATTTTATTCATGGAATATGCTAGTGCTCCTAAGTTTTCTTTACTTGATTTGAAGTACAATTCTTTAGATATTTTCTTTGAAAGCTTGCTTGCGTTTTTTGGAAATTTATCTGAATAAATAACTTCTATATTATTTTCTTTAAGGTATTTGATAATCGGTTTTCCTATTAGGTTATCATACGTATTATAAGGGTGACTTACTAGAAGAATTTTGCTTTTTTCACTTTCTAATTTTTTTAGATTTATTTTTATGTCTTTTTCTTTTTTTATTTTTTCCTTATATAAGGCGATTTTATATGCTTTATTTATTTCTACTTTAGTTTTATTTAGGGCTTTTCCAATTTCTAGGAAAGCCTTTTTTTCGGTTTCTTTATTTTCTAGGTCAATATTATAATTTATGATCCTTACGTTTTCCCAGCTGTTTATGATGTCATATGCGGATAAAAAGTTTGTGCATGTTTGACTATTTGAGTTATAGTTTGCAATTCTTGGTACGAGTATGTGAGTACATTTATCTTTTAGGTACTTTATATGACCTAGATATATTTTAAATGCAAGGCACATTTCGTCTTGTGATGCGTTTTCTCCTTTTAATAATATGTCATTTGTAGTATTCGGACTTTCTATATAAGGAATGTTTAGGCTTTCTAGAAAGAATTTCCATTTATCTGAATAGTAATAGTAAAACAAACTTCTGGGCAGTCCTATTTTCATTTATATCACCTACACTTAAGTTTATGAGGCTTATTTTTTATTATGTATATTTTTATTTTGTTTGGTTATTTTATATTTAGGTGAATATTGTTTTTTTACCTTTTTACGTGCTATAATTATGGACAGGAGATGGTTTTATGGAATTAAAGTTACTTACGAATAATGAGTTTTTAGAGTTTTCTAAAAGATTTTCACCTTCTTCTATTTATCAAACTACTTATTATGCATTTACTATGAATGAGCAAAATCAGTCTTCTTTATTTTTAGGACTTTTTGATGATAATGCTTTGATTGGGGCAACGATGGTTTTAATATATAAGGAGAATGGTTTTAGATATGCGGTTGCTCCTAGGGGTTTTTTAATTAATTATGACAATGACGATATTTTGGTTAATTTTACTAATTTGATTAAGAGGTATTTGAGTAAGCATGATGTTGTGGCGATTAAGATTAATCCGATGATTGTTAGAGGTATTTATAATTTTCAGAAAAAACTTGTTTATAAAAACCCTTTATATGATGAGACTTTTAAAAGGATTACTAATTTAGGTTATTTCCATTTAGGGTACAATAACAAGTTTGAGGCTTTAAAGCCAAGGTTTGAGGCAGTAGTTAATTTAGATGTTTCTTTAGTGCAGATGTTTGCGAATATTGATAAGAGCTATAGAAATAAGATTAGAAAGGCTTTGAGGGATGGCGTTAAGGTTTACCAAAGTGATGAGAGTAATTTAGAGTATTTGTATTTGCAGGTTAAGAAAAAATATCCAAGAGATCTTTCTTATTTTAAGAATTTGTATAATTTTTTTGATAAGGATGCTTTAGTTGATTTTTATTACAGTAAGCTTGATACGACTGAATATTTACAGTATACGCATAGACGATATAATGAGTTTTACGAAAAAAGTGTAGAAGCTGGCCAAAAATTGATTGCCAGTAAAGGTGGTAATGAGAGGCTTATTAATGAAAAACTTAGAGTTGATAAAATGGTTACTAAGTATAAAAATCAGCTTAGTGAGGCAACAGATTTACTTAAAAATTTTCCGGATGGCATTGTTATTTCTTCCGCTTTGGTTATTAGATGGAAAGATACAGTTTATTTAGCATTTGATGGACTAGACGAAAAATACAAGAAGTTCAATGGCAAGCATTTAATGATTTGGAAACTTATGGGAAGATATTCTAAACTTGGATTTAAAAAGTTTGATTTAGGCGGTGTTAGTAATGTCGCTGTCCATGACGATAAGTATGACGGCCTTAATTCTTTTAAACTTAATTTTCATAGTGACGTTATTGAATATGCCGGAGACTTTGAACTAATTTGCAATAAACCGCTTTATTTTCTTTATAAAAATTCTTTTGGAATTAGCACAATATTTAAAAAATAAGTTTAGATTTTTTAATCTAAGCTTATTTTGCATTCCAATTTATTTGAGCATTGGTTGCACCCCAAGGTGCTCCTGTTATAGAGTTTGCACTTTTGTTTATATTTATTGTTTTGAGCGTTACAGGAAATGCTTCATAACCAATTACTGTTACTGTACTTGGTATAGATATTTCTTCTAAGTACCAATTACAACCAAATGCGTTCTCTTCTATTTTCTCTAAGCCTTCGTGAAGAGTTATTCTTTTAGCATTTGTTTCATTAAAACAGTACGGTGGTATATCTTTAATTCTTTCTGGTACATCTATTTCTTTATAATTTACAAGATAATATGCCTCTCGTGATATTGTTGTAACAGTACCTGGAATAGTAGTTCCTGTGGCGTCCTTTCCAGCATAGCAATCAAGAGTAGTATAGTCTATACTGCCATCACTATTTCTTCCATATATGAAGGCACTTTCTCCAGTTACTGAATTTGCGGCGAAAGTACCACCACCTAAATAAGTAACTGTACTTGGAATATTTATTTCACTAATATAATTATTTTGGAAAGCATCTAAATTTATGCTTTTTAAGCCTTCATGCAGTATTAAAGAATTTATTTTGTTATGTCTAAATGAATAGTCACCTATGTAAGTTACGGATGAGGGAATTTCTAATGTATTTATACTGTTATTTTCAAAAGCAGCTCTCTCTATTCTTGTTACTGTACTTGGTATAATCACTTTTTTTATTTCTTTAAGTTTAAATGCATCAATTCCTATTTTAGTAACTGTTTTACCTTTTATAGTAGAAGGTATATTTACTTCCGTTCCGCATGTTTTGTCATAATCAGTTATAGTAACCGTACCGTCACCATTATC
>CAKPAT010000095.1 GCA_934133155.1 uncultured Bacilli bacterium | reverse complement strand
TTTATATAGACCTTATAAAGAAAAGAAGAAAACTAAGGCGACAGAGGCTATTAAGTTTGGTTTAGAGCCTTTAGCAAAAATTATTATGTCTTTTCCATCTAAAATTGATTTTTCTAAGTTTTTAAATGAAAATGTTAAAACTGAAGAAGAGGCGATAATGCATGCTGGATATATTATTGCTGAATGGATTAGTGATAATGCTTTTTATCGGAAATGGATTAGAAAGTATGCTTATAATGAAGGCGTTTTAGTTACTAAAGTTAAAAAAGATGCTTCTGATTCTAATAAGGTTTATGAGATGTATTATGATTTTTCTGAAAAAGTTAAATATGCAAAACCTTATAGAATTATGGCAATTAATAGGGCGGAAAAAGAAAAGGTTATTACTGTTTCTTTAGAAATATCTTCAGATAATGTTTTAGAATTTTTAAAAAGTAAAATTATTAAAAAAGATGGACCTTATAATTATATTATTGAAAATGCGATAAAAGACAGTTATAAAAGACTTATTTTTCCTTCTATTGAAAGAGAAGTCAGAAGTGATTTAACGGAAAAAGCTCAAAAGGATGCAATTTATAATTTTGGACTTAATTTAGAAAGTTTACTTTTACAGCCACCGATGAAAGGTAAAGTTGTTTTAGGTTTTGATCCGGGCTTTATTAATGGATGTAAATTAGCTGTTATTGATAAGAATGGTGCGTTTTTAACTTCTTTAGTTATTAGACCTTTTCCAAATGGTAATATTAGTAAGTGCAAGGAAATTTTAAAAGATTTAATTTTAAAATATAATGTAGATATTATTTCTATTGGTAATGGTACAGCTTCTAGGGAAAGTGAAAAGCTTTGTGCAGAGGTTATTAAAGAGTTTAATTTAAAGTGTAAGTATGTTATTGTATCTGAAGCTGGTGCTTCTATTTATTCAACTGAACAGGTCGCTATTTCAGAGTTTCCTGATTTATCACCTAATGAAAGAAGTGCGGTTAGTATTGGTAGGAGACTGCAAGATCCTTTATCTGAACTTGTTAAAGTGCCACCTACGGGTATGGGTGTTGGTTCTTATCAGCACGATGTTCCTTTAAAAGATTTAAGTTCGTCTTTAGATTTTGTAGTTACTAAAGCGGTTAATAATGTAGGAGTTAATATTAATACAGCTTCTTCTTCACTTTTAAAATATGTATCTGGTCTTACTAAAAGAAATATTGATAAGATTATAAACTATAGAGAAGAAAATGGTAAAATCTCTTCAAGAGAAGAAGTTAAAAAACTTTTAAGTGATAAGATTTATGAACAATCTATTGGATTTTTAAGGGTTTTTGGTGATAATGTGTTGGATGTTACTGATATTCACCCTGAAAGTTATGCACTTACTTTAAAATTGTTAGATTTTATTCATATGGATTTATCTAAAATTGGAACAAGCGAGCTTAGTTTAGCACTTGATAAAATTGATGTTAAAAAGTGCTTTCAGGTTTTAAATACTGACGAATATACTCTTTTAGATATTATTAAATCTTTAAAAAAACCTGGTAGAGATCCTCGTGATGATATGCCACAACCAATTTTAAAAAGTGATATTTTAGATATTAAAGATTTGAAAAAAGGTATGGAACTTCAAGGTACTGTGCGTAATATAACGCCGTTTGGGGCATTTATTGATATTGGACTTCATAATGATGGAATGGTACATATTTCCAAAATAACAAATAAATTTATTAAACATCCAAGTGAAGTTTTAAGTGTTTCAGATATTGTAACGTGCTATGTCTCTGATGTTGATTTAGATAAGGGTAGAGTTTCTTTATCTTTACTTCCGGAGAAGTTATGAAAAAATTTTTAATTCTTTTAGTTTTCCTTTTAACTGGATGTGTAAGTAATCCAGATTTTAATCAAAAATGCACTTTATCACACCAAAGTAATGATATTTCTTCTTATGATTATATTAATGTGATTTATGATAATAATGATACTATTTTAAGTGCTATTTATACGAAAGGGTATAAAGCTTTAAATGATAATGGTAAAAGTATTTTAAAAGATGTTAAAGAGGCTAGTCAATCTTACGATGAAAGATATTATGATGTTTTAGAAGTTAGTCTTTCTAAAGATAGTGACACAGAGTATGAAGTTAATTATAATTTAGATGTTAAATCTTTATCTGATGATGTTTTAAGTGATTTTAAATTAAAGAAAAATTCAGTTAAGTTTTTTAGAAGTATTTCTAAAGAAGGATTTACTTGTAAGAAAGTTTAAGGTATACTAGTTAAGTTTTGGGAGTGATTTTTATGATTTTAAAGTTAGAAAGTATTTTGAATGAAGCGTTTAAATCTTTAGGGCTTGAAAATAATTCTAAGGTTAGTAAGTCAGAAATTGAAAATGTTGATTTTCAGTGCAATGATGCATTTAAGTTAGCTAAAGTTTATAAGAAAAATCCTTTAGAAATTTGTGAAAGTGTATGTGATTATTTAAATAATTTATCTTGTTTTGATGAGTATTTTTCTATGGTGTCTTTTGCTAAACCTGGTTTTATTAATATAAAAGTTTCAGATAATTTTATTAATAATTCGTTAATGGATATTATTAATGATGAACGCTTTGGTATGAAAAAGTCTTCTTTAAAAATTGTTTTAGATTATGGTGGACCGAATGTTGCTAAACCACTTCATGTGGGTCATTTAAGGACAGCAATTATTGGACAGGCTATTAATAATATTTTAAAATTTCAAGGTAATGAGACAATCTCCGATGTTCATTTAGGAGATATAGGTTTGCAAATGGGACAGGTAATTTATGGTATTTTACGTGATTTTAAAGGCATTCCTTTAGAAGATATTTCTTTTGATTTAAACTATTTAAATAAAACTTACCCAGAAATAAGTGCTCTTTGTAAAGAAAATGAAGAAGTTAAGGAAGAATGTGCTTTAATTACTAAAGAACTTCAAGAAGGTAATTTAGAATATAAAGCTTTATGGAAGAAAATATATGATATTTCCGTATCTGATATAAAAAGGCTTTATGATTATTTATCTGTTTCTTTTGATTATTGGTATGGTGAAAGTGATGCTTATAAGTATTTTCCTAAAATGATGGATTTACTTAAAGGTATTATGGTGCGTGAGCAAGGGGCTTTAGTAGTTCCAGTTGCTTTAGAAACTGATAAAGTTACTATGCCACCATGTATCATTCAAAAAAGTAATGGGGCATATTTATATAGCACTTCTGATTTAGGAACAATTTATCAAAGAGTTTTAGATTTTAATCCAGATGAGATTATTTATGTGGCAGATGCACGTCAGAGCTTACACTTTACTCAAATTTTTAGGGTTGCTAAAAAAAGTGAAATGTTTTTAGGTAATTTAGAGTTTGTTGGATATGGTACAGTTAATGGACCAGATAATAAACCATTTAAAACACGTAGTGGTGCTTCTTTTAAATTGGATGATTTAATTAGTGAAGTTAAAAATACGTTTATTTCTATGAGAGAAGAAAACAGTAATATGGATAATTCTGACTTAGATAAAATTGTAAATAGTATTATTAAATTTGCTGATTTACAAAATGATTTAGAGAGAAATTATATTTTTGATATTAGTAAGTTTAGTGAAGTTAATGGTAAAACTGGACCTTATATTTTGTATACTTATTTAAGATTTAATAAAATTATTGACGAGACTTCAGGAGAGCTTTCCTTAAATATTTATAATGAAGCTGATAGAAAACTTAGAATGAAACTTTTAGAAGTATCTTCTGTTTTGGATTCAGCTGCCTTGGAAAAAAGACCACATTATATTGCAAACTATTTGTATGAACTTGCAACTGTTTGTAATAATTTTTATGGTGTTAACAAAATAAATGGTTTAACAGGACAAATTAAATGCGATTATAATATAATTTTAAAGTTTAATAATAAAGTTATTAAGACATTACTTAACCTTTTAGGAATAGATGTTCCAAAAGTTATGTAAAATGTGATTTTATACTTGAACGTTTTTTATAAATGTGTTATTATCTTTATAGAGTAGGACACTACTTAGAGGGAATGGAGGTAAGAACGTGGAGGCTAAACATAAAAATTTATTAATTGGTACTTTACTTGCTGTAGTATTTGTTATGGCTGTTGGTTATGCTGCTTTTGCACAGAGCTTAACAGTAACAGGTACGGCAGAGATTACATCTAAATGGGATGTACATATGGAGGCTGGTACTGCTGTAGGTACTTCTACAATGGGAACTACACCAACAGGAACAGTTTCAGTTGCTGATGGCGGAACTACTGCTACTTTAACTGGTACATTACAAAGTCCAGGTGATTATATCACTTATACAATCCCAATAAAAAATGCTGGTACTTTAGATGCTGTTTTAAATAGTTTAAAAGTAACAGGAGAAGATGGTAATAAAGCTGCTATGACTGTAACAGGTAATACTGTTACTGGCGTTACTACTGCAATTAGTGCTGATGGTAATATCAAGTACACAATTACAAGCCCTGGAACAGCTACTTTAGTTAAGACTACAGGTACTACTAACTTAGTTGTTAAAGCTGAATTTGTTAATAAAGCTGAAGGCCAAGGAACTGCTTATGGTTCAACTGCTAAAGTTACTATCGCTTTAGGATACGTTCAAAAATAATGCAATGAAAATTGCATTTTTTCTTTCATTAAAGCTTAATTGTAAAAAGTTCGCGTATTACAAATAGCACAATATTTTGTATTGCAATTAATTAATGCGTATGATATAAATGTAATAGATAAAAATAAAT
>CAKPAT010000094.1 GCA_934133155.1 uncultured Bacilli bacterium | reverse complement strand
GCCTTGAGCAGGTGTTGTTGAAAATAATCTTGAAACTCTTCCAAAAGTTAAGAAAAGATTCATATTATCAAATTCACTAGCTCCAGCAGCTTCAATGAAGCAATCTTCTATTACATTTGATATACTACTTAAAATCATTTGATTAAATTTGTTATTTTTTCCTCTTGGATCTTTTAATAGATCTGGAGGAAAATTAGTATAAATTATATGTAATGCTTCGTGTATGGTTTGTTTTAGTGCAATTTTATCGCAAAACAAGTTATCATTTGCAGGATCAACAACAATATTTTTTCCATCTGTATAAGCTTGATTTTCATTTATGAAAAATAATTTTATATTTGGATTCTCTGAAAGCATTGAGGCAAAGTCTTCTTCTATCTTTCTATTATCTTCATTTTGAAACATTTTTAAAATATCTCTATCTTGCTTTTGCATAGAATAAACTTACCTCCTTTTACTAATTCCATTTATATAACAATAAAAATCCTTTTATTGCATTTTCAAGCGTTCTATCGCATTTTGCAATAGGTATAATGGTCTTTTCAGCTGCTTTTAAATATCCTTCATATTTAGCTTGTCTAGCCCAATTCTCTAAATTTCTTGGAGAAATGACTATATCTAATTCTTCAGCTTCAATTTTATTTTTTAATTTATGATATACTCCTAAAATTTTAGAAACATAATCTTTACATTCTGGAACTCTTGTTATAAGCATTTTCTTAATTGCAACATCTGATAAAGAAGCAATTTCAACAATAGTATTAAATCTATTATATAAAGCTTGGTTTAATTCTTTTGTTCCAAAATAGCCTAAATTCATAGTTGCGAAAAATCTAAAATTAGAATTTCTTCTAACTATTTCTCCATTATCTAATCTTACAAATCCATTATCATCTAATAATGAGTTTAAGAAAGCTAAATGTGCAGGTTTAGCAAAGTTTATTTCTTCAAATACTACTGCTCCTCCCTCTCTTATTGCTTTTGTTACATAACTTTCTTTAAATATGATTTTATCTCCTTCTGGAATAAATTTACCTAATATAAATTCGTCTAAATTTTCACTACAATTTACTGTATCCATTATTGGAAGACCAATGTCCCTGCAGATCAACTTGCATGAGATAGTCTTTCCTGTTCCTGCAGGACCATGTAATAATACGGTTTTAGTATCTCCGTTCACTACTGCATTACATACTGATTTTAGTTGTTCTGGAAGTTCAAATTCTTCTCCTAAACAAGGTATAAGCTGTTTTTGTTCTTCTGTAAATGTATTATCATTAAATTTAATAACTTCAATTTCAAGTTTTTCCTCTAATTGTTTTTTATTTTGTCTTATAACTCCGTAAACATCTTTATATGAAACAAATTCTCTTAAATCATAATTTATTAAATCATCGTCTGTTATTAAGTCATAGTCCTCCATTTTATGCTCTTGATAAAAATCTTCATGTATATTTACAAAAGTATCAGCAGCAGGATTTTCTATGTAATTAAAGACCAATCTATTAAATTCATCATCGCTATTTGTATCTCTTGCAAGAAGAACTGCAAAAGATACAAAATAACAATATAACATATCTATAAGTTCCCCATCTTCTGGGTACTTTTTACTTTGTGTTGGTAAAATTTTTTGATTTTCATCATAGAAGGTTAAGTTTATTTCATCATCTTCTAAAAGTACAATAGCTTGATCAACTCTATTATCAATTACTCCATTGTCCTTCCAATCTTCTGGAAACTTAACTTTAAAATATAATTTACTTTTATCACTATTAACTAAAATATCTCCGGATATATTTTCTTCATTAGTTAATAATCCTTTTAAAACTAATGAAAGCAATGTAATTCCTTCGCCTATTGGCTGACAAAGAGTTGTTGTTCCTTTATATGATTCATTATTTGGATGAACATAGTATTGAGTTGCATCAGATAAATGTCTGAATCCAAATCCTTTATATATTTCATCACTATTTTCCCTTACAATTTTGTAAGAATCTTTGAAAATATTCATTATTCTCAACCTCCAATTATTGAATTAAATAATTTTATCAAAGCTTTGTTTTATAATATTCTTAATGTAATCAATTTCTTCAAACGAATGTACATCTAGTCTATTATTATTAGTCCAGTTATAATTTTCTCCTAATCTTTCAACTTTGTTTTCTGGATCATCATAATCTCCTGCCATAATAAACATTTTTATAAAATTAGTTTTAAAATGAATTTCTGCAAAACATTTTCCTAAACTATAACTTATATAATTTTTCGTTATAGAATAGCTAATTGAGTTATTTAATTCTAAAATATATTTATGTAATTCTTTGAATAATTCTATTACATTTTGATCTGAATTTTTAGATAACTCAGAAACTTCTTCCAGTATATCTTTACTTTCTTCAGCTGGAATTTCTACTATCTTGTTTTCATCAATTTCTATATCTGATAAGAATAACATTCTATCTCTGTCATTTTCATTAGCAAATTTAAAGTTATATCTTTCTGCCATGAAATTAAGTAGTTCTATCCCTCTTTCCTTTATAGTTTCAATGTTCCAATCTGGATATGTTGCAACCTCCATTTCGCTGTAACACCCATTTTTATAACATCTTTCTCTATTATTTGTTCCTTCTTTTTTATCTGGAAAAGAATCATTTTGAAAAGAACTATTTATTGACATTGATAAAGGAAGTAAGTTTCCTATACTATTAGTTATATAATGTATAGAATTATCTGTATATTTACCAAATCTCTTTAGCCAATATGCATTATCTCCAGTTTGAGGATATATATGTTCAATAGATATTTTGTCTTTTGCATCCTTTTTGAATATAGCTTCTGGAGTAAGTTTTATATCTGTTCCTGTCTTACCCTTTAAATGTAGTTCATATTCGTATAAAAAGTATCTAATTGTACTCCATGAATAATATCCATTATTATTTTTAAATAATCTTGTGATTTTAGATAAAGGAGAATCTATAAATATTTCCTTATCTTTATTTAATACAGCGACATCATTCAACTCGTTTTGTACATCTTCTATTGTCGTATTTCCTACATATAAATCTTTTGCCATATTGTAGAATTTACTGTTTTTATATGTTTCAAAATAGCCTGATAACCTAAATAATAAGAAAATCCATCTTTCAACTAATTGCAAATATCTAACTTTGTTTTCATCATAAATATTATCTTTAGATAATACAACGCAAGTTAAAGGCTTAAAATATGCATAATTGATTCTATTTAATTTTCCTAACCATAATTTAATATCTTCAGAAAGATTTGATTGTTCTGGAAAATATAAATCATACCAATAAGGAATAAGCTGTCTTAAGCTGTTTATATAGTTTGAGATATCTTTAAGTTTAAGTTTTCCTTCAACTTTCAAAGAGTTTCGTTCAACTACTTCTTCGTTGTCTTCTTCATCTTCTGAAATAATATAGTCATCATTTTCAATCTCTTCATCAGCAATATCTTCGGCAATTATAGAAATGTCATCAATAACTCTTTTTTGAGTAAAATATTTCTTTAATAAAAAGTTTGTATAGTTTTCTTTGTTAGTTCTTGTGTAACCAAAATATATAGTCCAATGAGCTTGTAGGAATTCATCATCGCTTAATGGTCTAGCTTTATTTTTACCTAAATAACTATATATTTCTTTCCATGTATCATTTATATCTTCTCTGATTTTTCTTTTTACTTCGTCATCATCTTTAAATAAAGTTGTAAGATATATAAGTCTATTCTTTAATAATTCTAAATTTGAAAGTCTTTTACCTCTGTTGTTCATTGTTTCAAAAGCTATATATACATTGAAATCATCTTCAATATAGTATGTATTAAATCTTAATTTTTGGGTTAGATTTATAAATAATCTATTTATAACTTCTATATTGTTTTTATTTGCAGTATATAATTCTTGAATAGAATTTTTAAAGAAATCTTTTGCTTGTTGTAAATTTAATGTATAAAAGGTTTCTTCTACTTCTCCCTCTATCTCTGATTCTAATATTTTATTTTTAAAGAACTTATAACTTGGATTATCAACTTCATAACCAAATTTATAGCTTTTTAACATATCTTCAGAGTTAGGTTTTGAAACAACAAGATAGTTTTCTTTAATCATTTTTAGAGTAAAATCATTTAAATTTATTTGTTCATCTGTCTTATCTTTATTCTCTGGAAGATTTGCAACAAAACTAACAATTTCATTTATTAGAATGATTATAGTAGTAAATCTTTGTTGTCCATCGACAATATGATATACTTTGTAACCTCTATTATTTACAAGCCATTGTATATCGTTCCATTTTTCAACATTTGAAACATCTTTAATTTCTTTTAGAGAAATCATTCCTGTATAATGTTCTCTATCTGAAGGAATATTTAAAACATCTTCCCAGAATTCTGTTAGTTGTTGCTCACTCCATGAATATCCTCTTTGATAATCTGGAATTCTAAATATTTTTTCATTAAATAATTTTTGTATTGATTCTAAACTATTATCGTTCAATTAAACTACCTCCTATATAACTCCCATATATTCTTCGTCTAAAATTTTCTTTCGTTCTTCCCAATCTGGCATAAATACATTTATATGATTATAGAACTGCTTACTGTGATTTTGATATTTAAAATGGCATAATTCTAAAACCTATAACCATTCCCAAATTTACTAAACTAGGTTTCATTACTATCTAAAATAACACAATTCTAAAACTATCACGCATAATATCCACCTCACTTTATAGTTTCATTACTATCTAAAATAACACAATTCTAAAACAGCTCTGGTGTATTATCTAATTCTAAGTAGGTTTCATTACTATCTAAAATAACACAATTCTAAAACCCTAGTGAATACTCATTTGG
>CAKPAT010000093.1 GCA_934133155.1 uncultured Bacilli bacterium | reverse complement strand
ACAAGTAAATAAGAAATAACATACAATTAGGCTATACCTAAATTAATGGTGTAGCCTAATTTTACAAAAAAACATAACTAATAGAGCACTATACTGCAATATACTTGCGACTATAACAATTGTAAAAAAGCTGTTATACACACAAGTTAACAACAAAATTAGCAAAATACAATGTAACATCATACAGATAGAAAACATAAAAACAGTATTTGATTAATATACATACAATAGCTTTTAGTTACTGGTCTGTAGCAAAGAAATGGAGGCATATTTATGAAACATGAAAACAAATTTTATACTGCAAAATATGGTTTGATTTTTAAAAATTTATTTTGCATTAAACCTTATGATAATTTAAAGGATTTAATAGAAGAAGTTACAGAAAGAAAGGTAAAAGAAATCATTTCTGTAGAAACTGAAAAGGAAAACTTTGAGCACCCAATTGATATTAAAAATAAAGTAATGGACGTATATGTCGAATTTGTAGATGGTAAAGCTAATATTGAAATAAATTCCGGCATGAATAATATTATTAGAAAAAGGAATTTTATATATTTTGCAAATATGTATATTTCCGAAATTAAAAGAGGCGGAAGCTATGAAAATAAAAAAGATTATTATCAAATAAATCTATCTTGGGGCTTATCAGACGAATGGCCACTTAAAGATGTGTATGAAATTAGAGGCAGAAAGTATCAAAAACTATTGATTAAAGATTTCCAAATTTATGAATGCAATATGGAAAAATACCGCAAAATGTGGTATACTAATAACAGCAAGGAAATCAAAAAGAATAAGTTTTTAGTAGCTTTAGATTTACCTTTAGAAGATTTAAAAGAAATGGTTAAAGGTGATGAAAGAATGCAAGAATTTAAAAACAATATGGAAAGATTAAATCAAGATGAAGATGTAATTAATTTTTTACATACAGAAGAAGACTGGAGAAAACTTGACCGAGAAATCAGAGAAGAAGAGTTAGAAGAAGCAAGGGAAACAGCTTTTAACAATGGAGTTCAAAATAATAAGATAGCAATGGCTAAAAAATGTCTATCAAAAAATATGGATATCAGTCTTATATCAGAACTAACTAGTCTAACAAAAAAAGAAATATTGAACATTAAAAATGGGAACTGAATTCTCATTTTTTTTTACAAAAAAAAGAAGCATAACGCTTCATAACTACTTAGAAATTGTGATACTTATTGTATCTGGGCAATTAACAGTGCCTCTTTTAAAGCCACTAACAAATGAACCGGCTGACGCTCCAGAAGTAGCATCGCCATAAACATTTACTGTAATTCCCGGATATTCCTTTTCTAAATTTTTTAGCTGTGCGTAAACAGCATCATAACCACTATAATTATTAAATAAATTATTTAAATTAATTGTATAAGTATTAGATTTACAAATATTTTGAGGGGTATTATTAGAATTATTTCCAGAATTACTGTTAGAACTATTATTAGAACTGTTTGAAGTATTTTTATTAGGTGTACTTACTGTATTAGAAGAACTTGTTTTTTTAGTAACACCAATAGTAACTTCTAAAGTGTCATTTAAAGAAATAACATTTCCTGCTTCACTAGACTGTTTAATTACCTTATCGATTTGATTAGAATAACTTTCTTTAAATGTGCAAGTAATACCAGAATTTTTGCACTCTTTTTGTGCTTCACTTTTAGATTTACCAATCAAGTAGGGAACAGTAACACCTTTACCTTTAGAAACGGTTAAAACTAAATCACCATTAATCTTATCACCAGCTTTAAAATTACAGTTAATAATTTCGCCAGAATTAACACTATCAGAAAATTCCTCTTTAATCTCATATTTTAAAGAATTACCATCAGCCCAAGTTTTAAATTCAGAAACATTTTTAACTGAAGGCATTTTAAGAACACCTTTAGATACCGTTAAAATAATTGTATCTTTTTCTTCTAAAACTTCATTAGCCTTATAATTAGCTTCAATAATATATCCATTTTTAACCGTGTCATCATATTTTTCTTGATATTCCGTATTCAAATTATTTAAAGTAGTCCACTTAATAACATCAGATAATTTTTTGTTATTAACATCCATCATCTTAACTTGTTTACCCTTAGAAATAGTTAAAACAATTTTATCATTATAATTAACCTTAGAGCCTTTTCCAATACTACTTTTTATTACGTTTCCTTTTAAAACAGTATCTGAAAAGTCATAATTAAGTTCATAAGAAACACCATGAAGTCCTAAATATAAAGAAGCATCAAGTAAACTTTTTCCTTTTAAATCGTTAAGTTCAAAATCTTTTAAATCACTTTTTTTATAAATAGAAACACGAACAATTAAAGGATCACTTCTTTTAATCTTACCACTAGCACTTTGACTAATAATTGTTCCTAAAGCCTTATCATTTTCCTCAAACTCCAAAGAAATATTACTCAAATTGCTTTCCTTAAAAGTTTTCATCGCCTCATTAATATCTGTACCTGTAAAATCCGGAATAATAACCTCTTTACTAAAATCAGGTCCATTTGAAACAATAAACTTCACCTTATTAACATTTTTAACAAAATTTCCATCTTCCACACTTTGATAAATAACATTATACTTATCAATTTCATCACTATACTCAAAAACCTGAGAATACTTAATATTATTCTTATCAGCCCAGCTAATCGCCTCATTTAAAGACTTATTTGCAAAATTTGGGATAACATCCTGTTTAGGCAAATTAATAATACCGCACATACATAAAATATTAAAAACCATATAAATTATCAAAATAAGCCCTTGAAAAATAAACCCTTTATAATTTCCTTTAGAAACTTTTTTAAAACAAATAATCAAAGCTAAAGAAAAAATAAAAACAAACGCAAAATTAATAATCATTAAAATCTCATTTTCGCTATCTAAAGCTCGGATAATTCCAAAAGAAGCAAAACCAATAGATAAAATTAAACAAATTGTCAAAATAAACTTTAAAAAAACATTCTTATTAGTTTTCACTTCTTCTTCAAAAAGAACCTTTTTAAGTTCCTTTCTTTTTTCTAAAGCATCCTTTTTCATTGCCTCTTCAATTTCTTTTCTTTGAGTTCTAGTAGTGACATTATTTAAATCTTTATTATCCATACACATACCCTCCTAATATAATAATTATACATGAAAACAAAGTAATAATAAAATAAAAACAACACCTTTTTATTAAATTTACGTCAAATCATTAATATTTTAGCCCTTTCTTTGAAGATTAAAATGTGCTATACTCAAAGTACATAAAGGAGAATAATCATGATAAAAGTTAGTATAATTTATTACTTGAAAGAAATATCAAGCAAAACAGAAAAATTTTTAGAAAATATATCCTATCAAACTCTAAAAGACATAGAAATCATTTTACTTTACAAAAAAGAAAATCTTCCATGCAAACGTTTCTGCAAAGCTTTTCCAAACAAAATAAAAGCCTACGAAATAAACGGAAAAACAAGTGATGTTTTAAAATTTGGTATATCAAAAGCAGAAGGCGAGTGTATTATATTCATGTATCACTATGACCTACCAGTTTTAGATATGTGTAAAAACATGTATCAAAAAATAACTGAAGAAGAAAGCGACGCAGTATCATGTGACATTCAAAAAATAGGAAGTAGATACACACTAATAAAAATGCCACCGTTTAAAACAAATATATTATATGACTGCCTAGATAATAAAATGTTTAAAAAAGAAGTCTTTGAAAATATAGAAGAAATAGAAGTAGAAAAAACCGATAGTGTAATTCTAGGATACCTACTTCCAAAAATAAACAAAATAAGTAAAATAAACATGCCTTTAATAAATGTCGATTTCACCTCAAAAGAAGAAGAAAACCTAGAAGATATAGAAAAAGACTTGGAAAAACTTTATGATAAAATGTGCGAAAAATATCCAAAAGAAATAGAATATATCTACTTCATGACCATATATAACTACATAGATAGTAAGATCAAAAACAAAAATCTAAACAAAAAAGATATGCAAAAAGCAAAAGAACTCATTTCTTCAAAATTTCCAAACATCAAAGAAAATGAATTTATAAAAAAAGAAGCAATTCAAACAAATTTAAACCCATTTATCATGAAAGTACATCATATATTTGGAGGTAAGTAGTATGAAAAAAATATCCATAATCGTTCCTTGTTATAATGAAGAGGAAGTATTGGAAATATTTTACAAAGAAATAAAAAAAGTTGAAAAAACATTTACAACTGCCACATTTGAAATAATATTTGTAAATGATGGTAGTAGTGATAAAACACTAGAAATAATAAGAAAATTATCACAAAATGAAGAAGTAAGATATATCTCATTTTCTAGAAACTTTGGTAAAGAAGCTGCTATGCTAGCCGGCTTTAAAGCCTCAAAAGGTGACTATACGGCCATAATGGACGCAGACCTGCAAGATCCACCAGAGCTTTTAAAAGAAATGTATGAAATACTTGAAACAAAAGAATACGACAGTGTAGCCACAAGAAGAGTAACCAGAAAAGGCGAGCCCGTTATCCGTAGTTTTTTTGCAAGAATGTATTATAAATTAATCAATAAAATATCAAAAACAGAAATAGTTGATGGTGCAAGAGACTTTAGATTAATGAATAGACAAATGCTGAATGCTGTTTTAGAGTTAACCGAATATAATAGATTTTCCAAGGGAATATTTTCCTGGGTTGGTTTTAAAACAAAATGGCTTGAGTATGAAAATATTGAAAGAGCTGCCGGTACAACAAAATGGTCATTTTTTAAACTTTTTACCTATTCATTAGACAGCATAGCCGCTTTTTCAACAGTACCACTTTCAATCGCATCAGCTTTCGGTATCTTATTTTGCTTAATATCAATTATTATAATCATACTAATTATTATCAGAACACTAATATTTGGCGACCCAACAAGTGGTTGGCCAAGCATGGTTTGCATTATATCTG
>CAKPAT010000092.1 GCA_934133155.1 uncultured Bacilli bacterium | reverse complement strand
ACACCCATTTGGTTAAAAGATGCACTCAGTTATAAAAAAGAAATAAAACTTCGTTACCCTGAAAAAGCATTAACAAAATGCAAAAAATTTAAAAGTGCATACGAAAATAGGTGATAAAATGAACTTATAAATATCACCACAATATATCAAAAAAGGATACCTCTAAAATAATGCCTGAAATAAATAAGGCATATTCTGTTTTATCAAATGAAATACTACTAGACGCTTATTGTAATAAATGTAGTGCTGAAGCCTACCTTTACACGAAAGCGGAGTGGACAAGTTTTGTTAATAAGAATTATAAAAATTTCATACATTGTATTCTTGTAAGCATTTCATTTGTTAGAACTTGTGTGATAATAGCACATATTTATGCACACGTTCCAAAAGAATTAATTGAACAATTTGGCGTTTTTGCATTAATGAGTTATATTGCAATCTGCCTTGCACGCTATATAGAGCATAAAAATAAGATGCTAACCGAAGCAAAGAACGCAAAATACAAAAGATATATAAATGTACACAAATAAACAAGTTGAAACCTCTTTCAAAAATAAAACAAAAAGTGTATAATGAAAAAGGTGATTGAAGTGGAATTATTAAAAAAGCTAAATGTTGAAATAAAAAATAAAGATTTATATGAAACCGCATTCTCTCATACATCATACGCCAATGAAAACAACGTTGAAAGTTATGAAAGATTAGAATTTCTAGGAGACGCCATTTTAGAATACCTAATGAGTGATTATTTATATAAATTAAATAAATATAGTGAAGGCGAGATGACTAAAATCAGAGCACACTATGTTTGTGAAAAAGCATTATATAGATACTCTATAGATTTAGGATTAAATGAATATCTAAAACTAGGAAGAGGAGAAGAGGAAAACGACGGAAAACATAGTCAAGCAATCGTCGCCGATATATTTGAATCTTTTCTAGGTGCTTTATACCTAGATCAAGGAATGAATAAAGCAAAAGAATTTTTTGAAATAATGGTAATTCCCTTAATCAAAAGCCACGAAATAGATTTCTTCGCTGATTATAAATCACAGCTCCAAGAGTATGTGCAAACAGGTAAAAAAAGCTTAGAATATAAAATAACAAAAGAAACTGGACCAGCACATAACAAAGAATTTACCTCAGAAGTATCTATTGACGGTATCGTTTATGGAATGGGAATAGGTAGCAGTAAAAAAAGTGCAGAGCAAGCTGCCGCTAAAAATGCTTTACAAAAAGCACAGAAAGGAAGTTTAATATGGGAAGAGCATATGAAGTAAGAAAAGCCAGTATCCAAAAAACAGGAGCTGCAAAAGCTAAAGTATATTCGATGTATGCTAGAGAAATATACCAAGCTGCTAAAAATGGTGGAACAGAATTAGAGGGAAATCCAACCCTAAAAAGATTGGTTGAAAAAGCAAAAAAAGAGCAAGTGCCAAATGATATAATTAAAAGAGCTATTGATAAAGTAAATAGTGGTGCTGACGAAACTTATTTAAGTGTAAGTTATGAAATGTTTGGTCCTGCTGGATCAACAATAATCGCTAGTTGTTTAACAGATAATGTAAATCGTAGTGTCAGTAGTATTAGAGCAGCAGTTAATAAATGTCATATAAAACTAGGTACACAAGGTAGTGTTAGTTACATGTATGACCATTTATGTATCATAAGTTTTAAAGGTTTAACCGAAGAAGAAACACTAGACACACTTTTAGAATCTGGAATAGATGTTGTTGATATTGAAAGTGAAAATGACGAAATAATTGTTTATGGAAATCCAAATGATTTAAGTGCTATAAAAGAAGCTATTACCGCTAAATTACCTAAAGTAACATTCGATATAGATGAAATATCAATGCTTCCAAAAGACAAAGTAACTTTAACTGGCGAAGATTTAGAAACATTTGAAAAACTATTAAACATGCTAGACGAAATAGAAGACGTAAATCATGTTTACCACAACGTAGAACTTTAAAAAGTTCTTTTTTTAAATTTATATTTGTGATAAACTATTTACTGACAAAAGAGGTGAAATCATGAAAGAAACTTTACTGCCAGCTGATACATATATTGTAAAAAACAGCACAATTTTAAATAGTGAAGATAGACTAATACTGACAAAACTATACCAACCTGTTATTGGCATTACTGCAGTAAGTTTATATTTTACCTTATGGAGTGATTTAGATGCCAGCCAAATAATCTCAAACGAATATAATCATCACAACCTAATGACCGAAATGCGTATAAAATTAGAAGATATAATAGAAGCTAGAGAGAAACTAGAAGCCATTGGTTTAATAAAAACATATTTAAAAAAAGATAGTATAAACACATACATATACGAATTATACTCACCATTATCACCTGAAGAATTTTTTGAAAATCCTATATTAAATGACACCTTAGAAAGTAATGTTGGGCCTAAAATGTATGGGCAAATAGTAAAAATATTTCAAATTCCAAAAATCAATTTAAAAGAATATAAAGACGTGTCAGCACCTTTTAATAAAACCTTTAAAATAACAAATAAAACCCCACTAGGTGCACCAGAAGACATTAGAAAAGTAAAACAATTAGATATATTAATTGATGAAAAAGTTGATTTAAATAACATTCTTTCACTAATACCAGAAGAAATATTAAATCCTAAAAATGTTATGCCAGAAATTAAATCATTAATCTATAAACTTGCATTTATTTATAATCTAAATGAAGAAGAATTAAGTGAACTTATCAGAAATTCCGTAAACGAAAAGCACCTAATAGATAAAGACTTACTAAGAACTAACTGTAAAAATTATTACACCTTTGAATATCAAGGCAAAACACCATCATTAATATATAAAAATCAGCCTGAATATTTAAGAAAACAAATAACTGACACCTCTAAAAAATCAAAAATGATTTATGCCTTTGAAACAACCACCCCATATGACTTTTTAATAAGTAAAAATAAAGGTGCAAAACCAGCTAAAAATGATTTAACTCTAATTGAAACATTGCTAGTTGATTATAACCTATCACCAGGAGTAGTCAATGTCTTAGTTGATTATGTTTTAAGAATAAATAGTAATAAATTAACCAAAAACTTCTGCTTAGCTATAGCCAGTCAGTGGAAAAGAGAAAATATAAAAACCGCCGAAGAGGCCATGAACTTCTGCAAAAAAGAAAACAAACCAAAACAAACTAAAAAGAAAGAAGAACTTCCTAAATGGTATGGTAAGTCAGTTGAAGAAAATACCGCTACCGAAGAAGACTTAAAAAAACTAGAAGAAAAATTAAAAAACATATAAGGAGGACAAAATGCAAAGTTTAAAAGAAAGCCTAAAAATAAATAAAAACCTAAATGACATGTTAGATGAAGCATATGACGAAGCCTTAGAAAATGAAGAATTTAAAAACTTTGTCTCTAAACTAAAATTAAAAAGAAGCATTTTAAAAAAATACACATCACTGCTAGAGACTAGCTTAAAAGAATACCAAAACTGTCAAAACTGCAAAAACATATTAAGCTGTAAAAACAAAGTAGAAGGCTATGCCTATCTTCCAAAAATCAAAGACGAAACATTGGAATTTTCCTATAGACCATGCAAATACAAAAAGAAATTAGAAAAAGAAAATGAATTTCACCAAAACACCATGCTCTTTAGTGTCCCTGAAGATATAAAAAATGCCAATATAAAAAACATTTACAAAAACGACAAAAACAGATTTGAAACAATACTTTGGATAGATAGCTTTATCCAAAAATATAAAGAAGATAAACATCAAAAAGGCTTGTATTTATATGGTAATTTTGGCTGCGGGAAAACCTATTTAATATCCGCCTTATTTAATGAACTGGCCAAAGAAAACATCAAAAGTGCCATTGTCTTTTATCCAGAATACCTAAGAGATCTAAAAGCATCTTTCAACTCAGAAAACAAAACTGAATTTTCTAAAAAATATAACTATATAAAGAAAATACCGTTACTACTAATAGATGATATAGGTGCTGAAAACCCTTCACCATGGTCCAGAGACGAAGTGTTATGCCCACTTTTACAATATAGAATGGATGAAAAACTTCCAACATTTTTCACCTCAAACTTAGACCTTTCAAACCTAGAAAATCATCTAGCACTCACTGGCCGTAAAGAAGACGAAATAAAAGCTGGTAGACTAATTTCAAGAATAAAACAGTTAACTGATTATAAAGAAATGATTAGTCAAAACCTTAGAAAATGAAAAAACTTTTTCAAAAACGGCGTAAAATACACCATGATTTTAAATAGTGTAATCAAACTCATATTTGATAATATCGGTCAGCTAGTATCAACCGTAAAATAACAAACACAATCGCATCTAATAATAGAAAATGTTCGGTTAATACAGTAGGAAGTTACCTAAATAGCATTATAAATATGACATTAGACCATGAAACAGTTGAACACGAAGGCACTAAACAAATAAACGCCTTAGATTTCCTAATAGGCGAAATTGATATATAAAAAAATCTTAAAATGTGTTATAATAAAAAAAGTTACAGGAGGTACATTATGCGCGAATTTACAGAGCAAGAACAAGTAAGAAGACAAAAAGTAAATGATTTAATAGAAAAAGGAGTAAAACCATTTGGATCAAGATATGATGCAACATCAAACTCCAAAATAATTAAAGATAATTACTTAAACAAAACAAAAGAACAGTTAGAAGAAATTAAAGAAGAAGTTAAAATAGCTGGAAGAATAATGACTAAAAGAAGAAATGGAAAAGCAGGATTTTTCCACATTCAAGATAAGTATGGTCAAATACAAATATATATTAGACAAGATAATGTCGGCGAAGAAGCTTATGAACTATATAAAAATGCCGACCTAGGTGATATTGTCGCCATTGAAGGATATGTATTTAAAACAAATACAGGTGAGTTAAGCGTGCATGCAACAAAGTATATACACCTAGTAAAAGC
>CAKPAT010000091.1 GCA_934133155.1 uncultured Bacilli bacterium | reverse complement strand
CATACTTAATAATTATACTATTGAATAGGCTTTCTATTGGCGTACTCTAGTAAACTTAATGATAAATAAAGGGCAGAGTTGTAGTTTATAGCTGGTTCCACATTAGAATAGCTGTTACTATTGTCTACAAATCTAGTTCCTATTGGTGAATTATCATCAAAGTATTTTCCTATTTCGCCATCACTTAGTAATTGGTCAACACCATTGCACATGGCACCTTTTATCATCTTTTGACCTTTAGCGTAAGCTAAACGAGAATGGATTGATTGGGGATATTTATATCCATAACCCCAAATAAATGATATATCTAATACGTTTAAACCAAGAATATAGTTGATCATTTCACTAGCTTTCACTACATATCTTTCGTCTTTAAAGTATCTTGAAGCAAGTAATAATTTGTTTATAGCTTCGCATACGTGTTGGTTAGATCCCCAATAATATGCCAAGTATGGATAAGAATAGACATTAGCAGATACTCCATCACATGTAATGTTGCATTCATTTTCGAATTTGTCTTTTACTTGATTATAAAAATCACTATTGTACTCTAGACTATCTAATAATATTACATATGCATAGGTGCGACAATTTGCAACTGAATCACTTTCATCTATTCCTTTATTTAACAATTTGATACACAATTCTTTATATTTATTTTTTTTAGTCAGCTTATAAGCCACGCCATATGCGAACAGCCTTTCATCGCTTTCATCATTCACATAATATGTGCCAACATTAAACCCATCTGGATTTATTTCGTTAGAAGCATTTTGATTTTTTTCTAAATATTCAATAGCCCTATTAAAAGACTTCAAACATTTATCAGCAAGCTCATTGTCACTATCTTTAAAAGCCTCATAAGCCAATCCTGTAACTCCCGCAAAAGAAGCAGTTACCGAAGTCCAAGAACTTAATAAATATGTTTCTTGTTCGTCTAATTCAGGCGAAATAAAGTTTGCGAAGTTTTTACTAGTAACTTTGTTGTAGACTGAGCCATCTTTTTTTTGAAGTTTTAAAATATAATTTAAACCAAACTTAATTTCATCGACAAGCTTTTCATCTTTATTATCACCATATAAGTAAGAGAATAATAAATCAGCAATTACTTTATCTTCAATAACTCCATATTTGCCATAATCACCAGCATCATGCCAACCACCTGTTGTATCGATATATTCATCTTTTAGATATGTAAACACCTTACTAGGTTTAGTATGGCAGGCAGGATGACCTAAAACCCCTTCGATAGTATGTCCACATCTTTGAACATAAATAGCCTCTAGAGCACTGTCTAATAAATCGTTATAACTATCACTTATTTTAAATACTCTTGAATAGTACCCAAACTCACTCTTAATATAATATTCACCATCCACATCCAAATCAGCAAAATATCCCTTATGTAACCATTGATTAGTATCATTTTCAAATATAGCTTCTGATGCATTCCCTACATACACCAAAGAATCATCTAAGGCACTATAAACACCAAAGTAATTTCCTGGGTTATTATTAAAGACTACTTGTTTATTTAATTTATCTAAATAAGTTACTTGATTAATTAAAGCACCATATACTTTATTATCGCAAGAGATACTAAAATCATTTACTTCACTGCTATCACCAAAACTTAAACTAATTACCACTTCATAGTTTATTTCCGATAAATGATAGTCAAAAGAAACATTACCACTTTCAAAATCAGTATCTAAATATATTTCATCATTAGAAGCTATTTTAATATGTCCTCTAGCGTTGTTAGAAAATGAAACATTATAATTACCATTTTTCATCATAAAAGGACTACTGTTTAAAGTAACAACACCACTATTAACAATAATGCTTTTCTTATTCACATCGGATACAAAAGTACCATCACCATCCAATGTCCAGGCAACATTATTATTAAATGTTTCCTCATATGGTTTAAAAGTTTCATATGGAAGATTATCATAGTTATAGACATTAACTATTTCTTCCACTTCTTCAACATTATCATCTTCATCTACTGGTTCTTCTTCTTTTTCATTAACGCTACAAGAACATAATAGAACAATCATTAAAAGTAAAAATATCTTCTTCATTTTACTCTCCTTTTAGAAAACTCGTTGAATTTTCAACGAGTTTAAATCATATATTAATTTACTCAGTAGGAGTCTCTGTTTGCTCTGGAGCAGGTGGAGTTGGCTCTGGGCTTGGCTCTGGATTAGGGCTAGGCTCTGGGCTTGGCGAAGGACTAGGCTCTGGGCTTGGTTCCGGACTCGGGCTAGGCTCTGGGCTTGGCGAAGGGCTAGGCTCTGGGCTTGGAGTTGGTGTAGGTGTAGGTGTAGTCGCAGTGTACTTAAAGTATGTAATTGCGATAGTATCACCAGCCTTAGCTTCAGTACCTGCACTTGGACTTATACTCTTTATAGTACCATTATTCGCCTCTGTTGCTCCATCAGCACTTGCGGTCTCTGTATACTTTAATCCAAGCTTAGTCAATGCAGCTTCATAGTCCGCTAACTTAGTACCAGCAGTAAACGATGGAACTGTAACCTTCTTAGTCCATACATAGATTTCAAGAGTTACATTCTTCTTTATCTTGTCACCATTCTTATAGTTAGTGCCATTGAAGTCGCCTTCTTTATGCTCGTTGTTAGCATCATATACGGCAACTTTCTTATAAGCTATACCCTTACTATTAGCGAACGCAATGCAACTTGCCTCGTCATCACATTTTTCTATAGTATATTCAATAGCATCTGGATTGCTAGGACCCATTACTGTAATTGAGCCTGTAGGATATTCTTCTACCAATGCACCTTGACGTGGATATTGATCAACAACTAAACCACTTGATCCTTCATCAAATCCAGCATCTCCTGGTTCAATGTATTTAATATCTAGGTTAATGCCTTGTGCTTGAGCTAAGCTCATTGCGGTAGCTAAATCCTTATTAACAAACAATGGATAGCAAGCAGGCATCTTCTCATGAACTTGTTCTTCATTAAAGTAATTTGAGTACAATTGACCTCTGCTATATGGATATTCAACAAAGAACTTCATATAACTTTCCTGTTTAATATCACTAATAGAATAATTATTCATAACATTGTCAATACAGTTCTTAGCTTCTTGTATAGAACCGTTATATAAACGATAAATCCATTGAGGAAGTCTCATAATGTAACTATAGTACCAAGAATCATATCCTGTTATACGCATATTTTGAATATCAATCATATTATATGTTGGAATACCGATAGTATTCTTGTGATTAATAATGTAATTAAAGATACCTGTTAATTGATTCAAACTTAAGTTGGTTGTAAAGTTCTTACCAGCAGCCTCCATAACCTTCAAAGCTTGATTAACATCGCTCATACCTAGCAATTTTTCAGCAATACGAGCAATTACTTGTTGTTGATGTTGTTGACGGTCAAAGTCACCATTAGGCATAGCATGTCTTTCTCTTGCGAAAGCTAAAGCCATCTCACCATCACATGGTACGTTTTCACCAGCTGGAACAAGAACGGTATATTCACCTCTTATACCAGATGCTGTTTGACCAACGAATTCAACTGGGTTATCAACAACGATACCACCAATCGCATCTACGATTTCAACTACTCCCAAGAAATTAATTTCCATATAGTAATCAATCTCGATACCTAATAATTCACCAACAGTATCCATTAAACATTGTCTACTATAAGCTCTTGCTGCATTAATCTTTTGTCTCTCACTATTTGGAGCACATGCAAGCTTTGTATATGTATCTCTAGCAATAGATGTTAAAGATACTGTGAATGTTTGTGGATTAACAGTTGCTACAATAATTGAGTCAGCTAGACCTGTTGTCATAGCCTCATCTTCTGGCGCAAAACCAATTAATAAGATATTAAATGGTTCAGTATATAAATTTTTATTGGCGTTTTTATTCTCACCAGTCTTAACTTTATCTTCGAACTTATAAAAATCATAAACATGATCCAAGTATTGAGCATAGTCAACTTCTTCATCTGCCAACCATCTTTGACGATAAGAAGAAGGGAAAACCGCAACATCAATGTCATCAGTACCATTACCAAGTAAGTTACCTAGCAACTCTTCACTACTACTATAAGTAGTCACAGTTGCATCAATACCATTTTCTTCCATTAGCTTTTGAGCTGCAGTAGCCACGCCAATGCCATCGTCAAAAACTACACCGACCTTTAAATTAGACACTGATTTTAATGAGTCTAAATCCTTATATTTCTCAGTTCCATCCTTACTATAGTAAACAAAAGAACCGTTAATAGTTTCATATTGATCAGTGCCTGTATTTTCGATAGCATTATCAACTGCTTTATTGACTTTAGAAACATAATAACTGCCACCAAAACCAACAATTATCATCGAAACTGACAACACGATAATCACAGCTCTAGATACAATACCCTTAAATTTCATTCCATAGAAAAGAAGAATATCAATAATAATTAATATACATACAATAACAACCAATAAACAAGCAATTATTTTAACATCTAAATTAAAATAACCTCTCGCAAGAACAACAAACAAAATAACCGCAATATGAGCTAATATCGCTGTTACTAAAGATCCAATACTTAAAGCTGATAGCTTATTCTTAATGTTCTTTTTCATTAGTTATCACCATACGCTTGAACAATTTCAAAACGCCCATCTTTTTCAATAATTGTAAAGTTCTCTTTTTTAACAAATCCATCAACAGATATTACTTGGCTTAATTCGTTTGTTCCCTTAAAAGCTAAATCTTTGAAAGTATCTTCGTTCTTATATGTCCACTCACAAGTTACAAAATAAGAATCGTACTTCTTACCTTCAAATTCATATGTACCAACCTTATCGCCAAGAGTTGAAGTTATATTTTCAACTTCCAACAAATTCTTAGCACCAAATTGATTAATATAGTAACTAACATATTTGTAATAAGTATTACGAGCCTGTGTATAAATAGTAGTCTTTTGAGGAGAGTAAACA
>CAKPAT010000090.1 GCA_934133155.1 uncultured Bacilli bacterium | reverse complement strand
ATTTCAATATCCCAGTTACTTGTAACAGAAGTATCTGAAGTAATATTCAAATTACTTTGAAAAGCTGCATAACCAGCTGTAATTATACAAAGAATAAACATTAAACTAATAATTAAAATTTTCCTTCTTTGGCGCCCACGCATAAAAATCATCCCCCTATACCTACTATCAAAATAGTACCATAAAAACATTAAACAATCAATAAATTTAAGATTAAAAATTAAAGTATACCATACGCAAAAAAAGAGGAAAAATTCCCCATTAATTATTAACCCTTTGAGTAACCATTGGTGTATCCATAGTAATCTTATCAAATGTATATCCATTATTTTTACCATACTCAATAATACTCTTTAAAGCATCTCTTGTATAAGTTTTAATATCATGCATTAAAACAACATTAGGCCTACTTTTAGAAAGACCTCTAACAACATTATTATAAACCCCACTAGAAGCCTTTGTCTCACCAGCATCACCAGAAGAAACATTCCAGTCATAATACCTATATCCTTTATCAATAACTTCTTTAGTTAACTCACTCATTATGCCAAGAGAATATTTCTTACTAACTGTATTAGAAGATCCACCAGGAAATCTAATAATCATTGCCGTTTCACCAGTAATTCTCTTAACCCTATCCTGCACCAACTTCAAATCATTAAAATAACCATTAACAGAACTATAAACTACCGAATAATTATGAGAAGCAGTATGAAGTGCCACTGTATGTCCTTCATCGAATTCTCTTTTAATCAAACTATCAGGGCCACCATTTGTTACAAAAAACGTTGCTGACACACCCTCTTCTTTTAAAATGTCCAAAATAACATTAGTTGTACCATCTCTAGGTCCATCATCAAAAGTCAAATAAATTACCCCAAAAAATGATTTGTCTACAATCTTAACACTTCTTTTCGCCGTAGAAGTATTGCCCGCATTATCGGTCACACTGTAAGTAACCTCATAATTTCCTTTTTTAGATGTATCTATATTATTAGAAACCGAAACTTTAGATTGTAAATCACCATCACAATCATCATTTGCTGTATACCCAAATTCTTTAAATGTTTCTCCTAAAGATAAAGTAATATTTTTAGAACCACTAAGTTCTAATACAGGTGCCTCTTTATCTTGAAATATTAATTTCCTTTTAACTGTTGTTTTATTATTCGAAGAATCTTTAACTGTGTAAATAACCTCATTATCCTTTTTAGTAACCTTAACTTTCTTAGTTAAATCACCATCATAATTATCAGAAGCGCTAAAACCTTCTTCTTCATATTCTTTAGAAGGACAAACATAACTTTCTAAATATCCATCAAGTTTTATCACCGGTTTTTCATTATCAAAAACATTTACTGTTCTAACGCTTTTAAAATTAATTAAACCAATTTTAACCGAATATGTAACCTTATACTTACCAACTTTTTTATCATTAACTTTGCCAGACACTTTCACATTACTTGTATAATCTTTGCCAAATCTAGTAACTTTAAACCCAGGTTCTCTATAACTTTCACCATATTTTAAATTAATGTTTCCATTTTTTAAATCAAACTTAGGTGGAAACAAAAAAATCAAACATAAAATAAATGTCAAAACAAAAACACAAATACCAATTATCCAATACTTTTTATACATAAATAACTCCTAAATTTCATTTAATGAATATCTGCACCCACAATAATGTTGTCTATATAAATGATACTTATAAGAAAGGAAATTGCTTCTCTTATACCCTTCTTTTTTCTTAAAATCCGAATACAAATACTTCACACCATACTTTTTTTCTAAAACTTCACCAATTTGATTTAAAATTAAAGAATTTTTATAAGGGCTAACCGATAATGTCGTACAAAAATAATCAAAACCCTTTTCTTTAGCCATTATTGCTGTCTTTTCTAAGCGCAAACAAAAACACTTACTGCACCTCACGCCGCCTTCTTTTTCATCCTCGAAACCTTTTGCAACATTTAAAAACTCATTTTCATCATAAGGAAGAGTTAAAACATCAACATTTAGACCCATTTTATTAATAATTTCCTTTTGAGTATCCAGTCTTTTGACATATTCACTTTCTGGATAAATATTTGGATTATAATACAAAACAGTCACCTTAAAAAATGGACAAAGTCGCTCTAAAACAGAGCTACTACAAACCCCACAGCACGCATGCAAAAGAAGTTTAGGTCTCACTTCTAAATTATTAATTATATCTTCCATTACATTATTATAATTTACCTTCATAAATCTTCCCTCAAACTATGCCCTGTCATATCACTTGGTTTATCAAAATTTAAAATATCCAAAATAGTTGGTGCTATATCTTTTAAATCACCACATTTAAGCTTAATAGACTTATCACAAACAATAAAAGGCACCTCACTCATTGAATGTGAAGTAATCACATTGTTATCAGCATCAAGCATATAATCACAGTTACCATGATCTGCTGTAAGTAGAAAAAGTCCGCCTAGCTCTTCAATTTTTTTATAAAGTTTTCCAATACACTCATCAATCGCCTCTAAAGCTTTCACCGTTGCCTCAAAATTGCCCGTATGACCAACCATATCACCACCAGCAAAATTAAGCACAATAAAATCATAATCAGCCATTTTTCCTAAAAGAATATCCGTAATTTTATATGCCTGCATTTGTGGCTCCAAATCATAAGTTGCCACATGTGAAGAAGGCACTAAAATTTGATCGCACCCCTTAAGAGAGACCTTATTTTCCCCATCAAAAAAATAAGTCACATGTGGATACTTCTCCGTCTCCGCAATTCTAAGTTGTTTTAAACCTTTACTTTCAAATATTTTACCTAAATAATTATCAATTTTCACATGTTCGAACATTGGAGTAGATAAAGAAGACTTATCAATTGGCATCATTGTAACCACTTTTAAATTATTAATAGTCTTCCTTTCAAAACACATTAAAGAAGGGTTACTTAAAGCAGAAAAAAGTTCCCTAAGTCTATCTGGTCTAAAATTAAAAACAAGCACTCCATCATTATCTTTAATTTTCATGTTATAAACTGTAAAAGGTTTTATAAATTCATCAGTAACTCCATTATTGTAAAATTCATTAATTTTACTTTGAATATCACTAAATTCTTTCCTATCTTCTGTCATTTCCGTATATGCAAGCTTAATCCTATCCCATCTATTATCTCTATCCATACTGTAATAGCGCCCACTAACAGTCGCAATCTTACCAAAACCAACTTCTTTAATTTTATCTTCTAAAATTTTAATAAATTTCAAACTATCATGAGGTTTGGTATCCCTACCATCAGTAAAAATATGAAAATAAACTGGCACATTAAACTCTTTTAAAACATCTATAATACCAAGTAAATGATCAATATGTGAATGAATACCACCATCAGAAAGAAGCCCACAAATATGTAAATTAGAATTATTTTCTTTAACATGATTAATCAAAGAAATAAATTCCAAATTTTTTTTAAATTCACCAGTTTTAAGTGCGTTAGAAATAATATCAATCGACTGTAAAACTGCCCTACCAGTTCCAATATTCATATGTCCAACTTCACTATTACCCATTTGATTTAAAGGAAGTCCAACAAACGTTCCACTCGCATTTAAATGTGTATGTGGATAATTGTTAATCAAATAATTATAATTAGGCATATAAGCTGCCTTTTGAGCATTACCATGAGTTTCACGTCTCACACCAAAACCATCTAAAATACAAAGTAAAATTGGTTTCACAAACATCACCATCCGGCATAATTATACCATGATTTAAGCAAAAGAAAAACAGAAAAACCTGCTTAACTCAAATAATTTACAATTGTATTAAAATCAATTTTTGAAAGCAAAATCACACATGCCCCTGCTGCTAAAAAAGGCCCAAAAGGAATAATATGTGAAGATTTTTTTTTCATCATGATAATTGAAATAGGAAGCCCAATCACTGATCCCACAAATATTGATAAAATTGCAAGAGGGAAACCTAAAACCATACCAAAAATGAAAAGAAGCTTAATATCACCGCCACCCATTGATTCTTTTTTAAATAAGAAATCACCAAAAAGCTTAAGTAAAAACATTGTTAAAGAAGCACCAAGGCCATTAAGTAAAGAAGAAAAACCAGCATCTAAGCCATTAATCAGACTAATTTCCGCAAAAAGTATTACGCCAAAGAAAATCAAAACTTCATCTGAAATAATCATGTATTCTATATCACTCACTAAAATAATAATAAGTAAAGAAATGAAAGTAAGGGGGATAATAAGTTCTAAATTAAATCCAAAAATCAAATAAGAAATTAAAAACAAAACACCAGTTAAAAGTTCTAAAACAGGATAAAATAGCGATAATTTAGCCCCACAATTTTTACATTTACCACCTTGAATAATATAAGATAAAACAGGAATAAGTTCTATACTAGAAAGCCTATGATTACAAAAAGTGCAATGACTAGGAGGAGAAATGATAGACTCTCCTTTAGGAAGCCTAGAACCAACTACACCATAAAATGAGCCAAAAATAAGACCTAAAATAAACATCAATACCGCTACCATATCACACCTCCTAACTAAGCTTGAATAGCACTATACATATTAAACATTGGTATAACAATTGCTAAAACAATAAATCCAACCATAACAGTTAATAAAATAATAAGTACCGGTTCAACAAACGTTTTAATACGTGTAACCGAATTTTTATGTAAATCTTGATAATAACTAGCCACCTTTAGCATCATTTCAGGAAGCTGACCTGTTCTTTCTCCAGTAACAATCATTTCATAAGCCGGAATAGGAAAAGCCCACTCATCCTTAAATGCATAAGATAATTTACCACCTTTGGCAATATTATTAATCGAATTTTTAATCATTTCTTTATAAATTTCATTATTACTAATTCTATTTAAAATTTCCATACTATCAGTAATAAATACATTATGTGCTAAAAGTGATGCAAAAGTTTTAGAAAAAATTGCCACCTCATTATAAATGATAACATTACCAAATACTGGAATATGCATACCAATCC
>CAKPAT010000089.1 GCA_934133155.1 uncultured Bacilli bacterium | reverse complement strand
AAGTCCTTATTTTTTGTCTTTTTTCCTCAAAAGCACTCCTAATATACCAATCTTACTCCCTAAAGTCAATACCTTTAGAGCTCTAAATAAACATTTTTTAATTTTTGGTAAAGTTTTTCATAATATATGTTCTCTTTAGCGTCAAACATAATACTATGAGACTGATAATCCATAATCAAATCCGAAAGAGCTTTATTTACCACAAAATCTAAATCGTCTGAATAACTCATTTTCTTTTTGTGATACTGATACTCTTGTTTGTCCAAAATTTTAAAACTTCCAGTTGCAAAAATTCTTAAATCCAAATCATAATCAATATACTTAATTGTATTGTCCTCAATAATAAAAGGACTAGCAATATTACAATAATAAGTAATACCAGTTTTTTTCATTTGCACAATAATGTTATACCACTTGTTTTTAAAAAAATACATCACAGCTGGTTCCTTAGTCCTCCATACACTTCCACAAGACTCCGTCACAAGCGTCTTTTCATTACCAAAAACAATATAATCTTTTTTAATATCTAAAACCACAGCCTCATCCCATGACCTATGAACATTACCGTCATGTTTATAGCACTGAATCTGCAGTCTATCTCCAATCTTCAATCTTTCCATAAAGCCTCCTCTAATGCCCATTATAACTTTTTTCACAAAAAAAGAAAAGCATTATTTAAAATGCTCATCTTGAAAACAAAGAAAGTGCCTTCTGTAGTTGACTGTCATTTTCATCCGTTTTATTCTTGAAATATTCCTCAGAAAGCTTAACCTCATAATCCGGAGAAATGCCAACCTTTTCAACCGGATTACCTAAAGAAGTAAGCCAATTTTTCGTCGTAAGTTTATACTGCTTACCATCAGAAAGAGTTTGGAGCTCTTGAACCGTACCCTTACCATAGGTCTTTTCACCAATAAGAATAGCCCCATACTGTTCTTTTAAAGCAGACGCCATAACCTCAGAAGCAGAAGCACTAGAACTATTAACTAAAATAGCAATACTATACTTCTTATTATTCTTACCACTGGAATAATACTTAACTTGATTATCCTTAGACTTAATTTGATAAATTACATGTTTCTTATCCAAAAACTCCGAAATCATCAAAGAAGCTGAAGATAAATGACCACCAGAATTATCCCTTAAATCAATAATCAAATTATCCATGCCAGCTTTTTCCAAACTACTCAAAGCCTTAGAAAATTGTTCTGGAGTATTATTGGCAAAAATAGAAACATTAATATACCCAATTTTCTTATCACCAGTTTGAATTATCCTAGAAGATACCGAAGAAATTTCTACATTGGAATTTTTTAGACTAACGGTTTTCTGTTCTTCCCCTCTTTTATAAGTAATCTTAAAAGATTTAGAAAGACCTTTAACTATACTTGAAAAATCAGAAATAGTCATGCCTTCCGTACTTTTACCATTAATAGACATAATAATATCGCCCTCTTGAATACCTGCTTTAGAAGCTGAAGTGTTCTCAAAAACCTTGTAAACTACAATATTACTGTCACTTTGTAAAACTTGAATGCCAGTTCCCTTATAACTGCCTTCTAAATAAATACTAAAACTAGAATCTTTATCACCAACATAAGCCGAATTCTTGTCAAGTCCATCCATCATACCTGCAATAGCTGCATCTAAAAGTTCAGATTTGTCAACAGTATCATAATAATTATCCACAATATAATTGTAATTTTTTATAAAATCTTGAAGCTCTGCATCCTTTTCACCGCCAACATTAAGCTTATAAGCAATCACACCGCCCATCAAGCAACTGATAACCGCCGTAATTAAAATCAAAACAACAACCTCAAAAGTTTTAAAATTCTTATTTTCCTTTTTAGAAACCTCAATATTTCCTAAAGATAAAGAAAGTTTTTTAAGCATATCACTGGTTTTTTTCTCGTTTTTATCCATATAATCAACCTCACATATAAGTATACCATGAAAGAAAAAAAGAAAGACACAAAATCTTCCTAATTTACATTTATTCAAGTTCTTTTAACTTATTGTTAATAGAATCATAATCATCATAGACATCTTGAATTTTATTATCACTAATTCTAACTAAACAAGTACCTTTAACTTTAAAATTACTCAAATCAGAATCATAATTAGACTCATCAGCCAAATAAGCACTGTTAAAACCGTCAGAAAGTAAAGCCTCATAAATCTTAGGAGCATCCTCATTTGCCGAAATAGACTTCATTAAATTAGTATACTCAGATACATGTTCGTCACCTTCAGCTTCAATAAGAACGTAGTAAGAACCCTCAATATTTAGCATAGAGCCAATCATTATCTTATCATACTGAATAACCGCATTTTGCGTAGTTTTTTTAGTTGCACTCGACTTATGATTTAAAGCTAAAATAGTAATTCCGTAAAACACTAGCATAATGCCTGTCACAATTAAAATAATCTTAATAAGCTTGCCAAATTCATTATCTGAAGAACTATTTATTTCACTTCTAGCCTTTTCAATCGTTCTCGTCTTACTATCTTTCAAAGCGTTTTTCTTAACTGTCTCAGAAGAAGTTTTTTTCAAAGTATCTTTTTTAGAAACTTCATTTTTAGAAACACTTTTCTTACTTTCATTTTTTAAAGACGCCGCATTTTTTTTCACACCACTACTTTTTGCACCAGTGCCATTTTTTTTGCTAGACGTACCACCCTTTTTAATCTTTTCATTTTTAACATTTTCGTTATCTTTTTTATTTGCCATAATATCACCTGTGCATAATTATATCACGGCATAATTATATTTTCAAGGAACTATTTACTAACAGGAATACTTGCAACTGACCCAGCTACACTTAAAAGCTCAGAAGAACTCATATTATCCGCAACCACATAATACTCAATACCATTACACGTCCAAGAAACCATATTATCAGAAATAGCTGCAACAGCACTAGCCATCTGATAAGGTTCACCATAAACAGAAACAATAGAAAGCTCCGGAGAAACAGTTGCAGTTTGCTCTACAAGCATAAATGGACTGTCACCCTCAAAAGTCATAATAACCCTTTCGCCACTATCTGTTTTAACAGTTTCTTTATTAGTAAGCTTAGTATTAGTAGGAATATACATCGGATAAATCTCCTCATCTATCTTACTAACAGCAGAACTTTTATCCTCTTCAGTACTAACTTTCATATTACTGTCTAAAGTAAAAGTATCATTAGAAACCTTCGCTTTTAAATTAACTTCTTTAAAAGTCATACGTATTAAAACATCACCATCTGCATTCATAACCTCCACCTTAACTGGATTTAACTTAGAATCAAAATAAATATTTTGTTTAACTAAATCACTATTATTCGGATAATTCACACTAGTTTTAAAAACATAATTTTTTCCGTTATTTTTAAACTCACTAGACTTATCATTTTGAATATCCGAAAGTAAAGTCTGCAATAAATAAACCTGTGAATTATTATAAGGCCAATCACTTTGGAACTTAAAACTCTTATTCAAATTAGGCGTAAGCACATAAACACCATCTGCATTCTTTAAAATAATTTGCTCATGATTGTTCGTTTTATTTTTTAAAGAAACCCTAAACTTATCCGTTTTTGCATAAGCTACATCAACATCATACTTATAAACATCATCATTATTAACAATCTCCATTTCACCACTTAATTTATAACTTTTAATATTAGAAAGTTTCTTCTCTAAATCGCCTTTAGCATCATTTAAAGTATACTTTCCACACCCAACAAGTAAAAAGCAAATACCTAAAAATAAACAAATTTTTTTCAAAATCTCACCATCTTTCAATTAACTATATGGCACGCAAAAACAAATATGAATATTTTAAAAAAATTTGTTCATTATATAAATGAAAAGGTAGGTGGAAAAATGGAAATTTTGCAAAAAATATGCCTAATAATAACAATAATAGGTGCGGTAAACTGGGGACTAATCGGAATATTTGATTTTAACCTCGTTGAAACAATATTCGGTATAAAAACAATGCTTACAAAAATAATCTATATAATAGTAGGCATTGCCGGTTTAATTAACATTGGACTATTATTTAATAATTTAGAAGAAAAAAGAATATAACAAACTATATTCTTTTATTTTACAGTAATTGTAATACCACTATCTTTACTTGCCTTAGAATAACTGTAAATTGCAAATACATTAGAAATAGAATCCACAACAAGCAAAATACCAATTAATCTAATACCAACAGTCAAAGCCTCAAAAGGATTGAAAAGCAAAATAAATCCGCAAGTTAAAATAACTAAAGAAACGATAAGCATTTGCCACCAATCACCATAATTAAACTTCTTTAAATCTAAAGCTGCAGAAAGCTTACTAATCGCATCGACAATTAAAAATATACCCATAACAAGTGGTATGAATGAAGCAAATAACTTAGGATTAATAACAATATAAACACCCAAAGTTGCAGATAAAATAGACACCACTAAAATACTAGTAAACATTGCCCCTTTAATATCAGCTTTAATATAAGTAACAATACCTGAAATCCCCAAAAACAAAAATAAAATTCCAACAAAATAACAAATAAAATCACTTATAGTATCTGGGAAAAGAAACATTATCACTCCCAAAAGCAAATAAATTATAGCCATAAAAACCATAGTATTTTTTAATTTTTTAAGTATTTCCATATTCACCATCCTCGCATTAATTTTAGCACATATAAAGCAAAAAAGAAAGTCTATTTAACTTTCTCTACACTTTTGAAATAGTAATTACTACCATCTTTTTCAAATGAAAATTTGTAAGTATCAAGTTTATTTGTATATGATTTTTGATTTTCCTCATATTCATTATTAAAAGTAGCAACTAAATTAGTTATATTAAAATCAGAATAAACATTTTTAGGATAAAAGTTATCAGTTCCTTCGTTAAAAGTGACTTTTACAAATTCAGGCTTAACATAAATATTTAAAATATTGTCATTAACAACTTCTGCTTTAACAATAGAATTTTCCTCGGATATTTCTATATGTGCATCACCACACCCTTCAGTAGAACGGTAATAACCATCAGC
>CAKPAT010000088.1 GCA_934133155.1 uncultured Bacilli bacterium | reverse complement strand
CGTCATTCAAAGACTAACTGGTGACCCCGACAAAGAAGAACTAATCGCCCCAAAATGGCTACCTAAAAAAAGAATAGTATTAAATGATATTGATAAAGAAATGAAAAAAAGAAACATCTATCAAGGTGATAAAACGCTCTAATTATAGGGCGTTTTTAAATTAAAATATCTAATTTTAAAAGTCGTTTTACCTTTATTATCCACTAAAATCATACCACCAGCACTTTCAATAATCGCCTTAGAAAGTGCAAGACCAATACCAACACTATCATTTAAAGCACCTTTTCCTCTATAAAATCTTTCGAAAACATGCTTTAAATCATTTGAAGAAATCAAATCACCATCATTAGTGATCGATATTTCCAAAAAAACATTATTTTTCAAAACATTTACCGTAACCAAACTAGAAGCATGTTCCACCGCATTTTTTAAAACATTTGTTAAAGCCTCACACTGCCAGTAACTATCAAAATTAATAGTAACATTATCACACTCTAAAACATCAATATCAATACCCTTAAGTTCACTTAAAGCACTAACCTTTTCTAAAGAAGAATTAAGAAAATCAGATAGATTAACCTCACTATTAATAAAATCAACCGTATTTGTATCAAACCTTGAAAGTTTTAAAATCGACTGCACCAAAAAACTAATATTCAAAACATCTTTTTTAATCACTTTAATAGCCTTCTTATCCGCACATTCCAAATTATCCAAAGAAAGCAAAATAGAAGTTAAAGGCGTTTTAATCTGATGTGATATATCTTCTAAAAATCTTTTTAAAGTAAGCTTATCATTTAAAGAATTATCCGCCAAAGTTGAAAGCATAACCATCGTCTTATAAACCTCATTTTTTAAAATAGACATATCGCCTTCCGCATTTTTATCAATATCAATATGAAAATCACCATTATTAATTCTAGAAACATAATCCGCAATCTCTAAAATATCTTTATTTTTTTTCTTATTATTTCTTGAAAAAACAAACAAAAAAACAAAAGAAAAAATAGCAATAACCAAAATTAAAATAAATATAAATCTTTTAAAAAACAAATCATTTTCTAAAACAGCCGAAGAAGAAACATCAATCCCATACTTTTCTAAAAAGCCAGAAGAATTATCATTTAAAACGTCCATAATCTCATCATCAGTAACATTTGGATAGTTTTTTTTAATTAAAGATACTACACTATCAATCTTTTCATTAAAATTTAAAGTATAAGATCTATAAAACAAAAAACTAACAAAACATAAAATTAAAACAAAAAGCAAAACAAATAATCCAAAAATCCTAACGCTTTTCTTAAATTCAAAATCATTCATCTATCCTATACACTATTCCTTTAACCGTTTTAATTATATCCGTCCCAAGTTTATTCCTAATCCTTTTTAAATAAACTGTTATCGTATGATCATAAACATCATTACCCGTCGCCTCCCAAATAAGCTCAATAAGCATTTCCCTACTTACCACTTTATTAATATTCAAAAACAAAACGTTTAAAATCTTTATCTCAATCGTGCTAAAAGAAATAACCTCACCATTTTTATAAACACACATCTTACCCATATCATAAACAATATCAGAAACCTTAATAACACTTTTACTGCGTGATAAAATCTTACTAATCCTAATCAAAAGCTCATTCATCAAAAAAGGTTTTGTCACATAATCTTCCGCCCCAATTTCTAAGCCATGCACAATATAATCTTCCTCATCCCTAGCCGTTAAAAACAAAGTAGGAATATTTTTCTCCTTAATAAAATCACTATACAAATCAAAACCACTACCATCTGGCAAAGTTACATCTAAAATAATCAAAGAAACCAAATTATCCTTTAAAAAATTAACCCCTTCTTTAAAAGAAGAAGCATGATAAAAAACATACCCTGTGCGCTTCAAAGCAATCTCTAAAGCTGACGCGATAGAATAATTATCCTCAACTAAAAGTATACTCAAACAAAATCACTTCCTAAACCTATTATACAGAAAAAAAGGCTTAAAGCCTATATATTTTCATTGCGTATCGTCTCTATAATATTCTGCTTATTAAATTTTCTAACCGAAAAACGCATAATTACTGATATTAAACAAATAACTGCTAAAATAGAAATCAAAATAGCAAAAACAGGAAGTTCATAAGGTGCACCATAATTTAAAGGAATATAAATCAAATAAGAAAATAAAATACCTAAAATAATTCCAAATAAAAGTGATCTAAATCCCATAAATAAACTTTCAAGCCTAATCATTTTATTAAATTCACGCTTTGTCATACCAATCGATTTTAAAGTCGCAAATTCACCTCTTCTAAGCTCCATATTAGTTGTTATCGTATTAAAAATATTAGTAATACCAATTAAAGAAATAACAATAATAAAGCCATAAAGAAATATACCAATTAAAGTATAAAGATTACTTATTGTTCGCACATTTTCAGAAACATTATCAATACTATAATTTTCACCAGCCATAATATTTTCTACATATTCTTGAAAACTATCCGCATCATTAACATCAAAATACAAAAGCTTCATATCATTCGTTTTAAAATTTTTAAAAGTACTATCAGAAACAATAACCATCGAAGTCTTACCAGTAAGACCAAAAGGTTTAACCTTGCTTACATAGCCTACTTCAAGACTGATATTTTTATTATCTTCCTCAGACAAACTTCCAAAAATCATATCACCTTTTTGATAAGCAAACTCCTTAAAATATTTAGTCTTATTTTTCTCATTAACAAACTTATCATAATCACATAAAATACCCTTATCTTTAATATCGTCATAATTCAAATTAAGCTCTTTAATATACTTCAAATAAGCCTCATCATTAATAGACACAATAAGTAAATATCCATTATCGCCATTACCCATAAAATTCAAATAATCCTTGCTAAACTTTGGATTATTAATATCCACATAAAAAGAACTGGAAATCGTATAATTCCGAGTTAAAGAAGAAGATGCCACCTTATAAATCTTATCAGTATCATTATAAACCGTCAAACTAATATCATAATCAGTACTTTTAATCTCCTCTTTTAAAGAAGAACTTGCCAAAAATAGAAAACTATAAAGACTAATAAACATAAACACCGAAACAGTAATCGAAATAACCGTCGTCCTATATTTCTTCTTATTTCTCTTCAAATTCTTATAAGAAATATCACCGCAAACCCCAAAAATCTTTTTAATAATCTTAGAAGACTTAACATCTTTAGGATTAATACTAAGATCAGCACTATTTTTAATCGAATAAATTGCCGGCATTAAAGACGCCCTTTTAGCCCCTCTAAAAGCCGAAAAATAAATCGTAACAGCACCAAGAAAAATAGAAAATAAAATAGCTACCAAAGAAAAATCAAATTCTAATTTAAAACCAGCAGCAAAACTATCCGTTAAAAACTTATTACTAATCAAAATAAGTAAATAGCTAGCTAAAAGGCCTAATAAAACACCAAGTAAAATACCAATACCGCCTAAAATCATCGCCTCATAAAAAACATTTCTTTTAATCTGCTTATTAGTCGCCCCAACACTTTTCAAAATACCATATTGTTTAATCTTTTCCGTAATAGAAATATCAAAACTATTTTTAATACAAAAAATAGAAGTAAACACAATAATAAATAAAACAATAAAAACAGAAGTGCTAAGACCTCCAACACCGGAAGTCTTTAAAGGATTAGTCTGTAGCCCAATCAAATAATCATTAAAACTATCTACTTGATATTCCGACTTACTTTCTTCTAAAGCTAAATATTCTCTTTCTTTAGAAGTAAGCTCTTTACCACTTTTAAACTTACTATAAAGATCAGTATCAACACCTAAAATATTAGCCGTAACCTTATAAGCATTCTTTACCCCTTCAGAAGTATACTTCACATATATAGTCCCGTCACCACTAGGCTTATCCAAATAAGTTACAAAAGTATAACCAGGAAATCTATATCCTTCAATATTATAAGGAAGCCTTTCATAAACACCAACAACCTTATAAGTTTTACTTTTTAAATTAATAAGCTCCTCGCCAGCAGTATACTCATCATTAAAATCCGAAGAAGATAAATACCTATCACCTAAATTTAAAGTAATTTCATCCCCTACATTTAACTTAACACCACCATCAGTTTTCAAATGAGTTGGGATAATAATTTCACCATCATTTAAAGGAAGCCTGCCTGAAGTAAACTTTAAAGGTAAATTCTCTAAAGCACCTTTAGAAAAAGCCGAAACATAAGCATAAGGCTTATTAATATTTCTTGAATTAATCGAAGCAAACCCAAGACCTTGAGTAACATAATAATTCTCAATATTCCTATTATTCTTAAAATAACTAGTATCAATATTGCCACTAAATGATACATGATAATTACCCTTTTGCTTAATCTCAAAAAGGGTAAATGACTTAATACCACTACTATAAATCGTACTAACAGCCGTTATAAGTGCCACCGAAAGCATAATTCCAATAATCGTTACAATAGTTCTTTTTCTATTAAGCTTTAAACTCTTAATAGTAAACTTCTTAAACAAATCCAAAATTACACCTCCCGAGAAATTTTTCCATCAGAAACTTCAATAATTCTATCAGCACACTTAGCAATCTCCATATTATGCGTAATCATAATAATAGTTTGCTTAAAATCCCTATTAGATTTTTTCAAAAGAGAAACAATCTCTTCACTAGCCTTAGAATCCAAATTTCCAGTAGGCTCATCCGCCAAAATAATAGCTGGTCTCGTTATCAAAGCTCTACCAATAGAAGTTCTTTGTTGCTGGCCACCAGAAAGCTCATTAGGTAAATGATTTTTCCTATTTTCTAAACCTAAAAGTTTAATAAGATTATCTAAATCATCTTTAGAAACATTCCTGCCATCTAAAGCCAAAGGCAAAGTAATATTTTCCTCCACATTTAAAATCGGAATTAAATTATAAAATTGATAAATTAAACCAATCTGCCTTCTTCTAAAAATAGCAAGCTTATCCTCGTCAAATAAACTAATATCACTACCCGCAATGAAAATCTTTCCACTAGTCGGCCTATCAACACCACCAATCAAATGTAAAAGCGTACTCTTACCAGAGC
>CAKPAT010000087.1 GCA_934133155.1 uncultured Bacilli bacterium | reverse complement strand
TGGGGTTCATATCATATATTCATGTTACTGATTAAAAAATTAAAAAATTTTATTTGTTCGCTTGTATTTGTTAAACAAGTAGTATACAATGATTACAGGAACATTTAATGTGAGTGTCTCCTTTTTCTTTAAAAAGGAAAGGGGTGGTCAAATGAAAACAAAAACTTTTATATTAAAACTTTTAAAACATCTTAGTTTTTTGCTTCTAACGGCCACATTATTGGCTTTAGCCATAAAAAAATAGACACTCTTCAACGCTAGAAAGAGTGTCTTTCAACTAATTAATTTAGAGGAGACATTCACTTGCAGATTGAATGTTCCTTTTTATTATATGCAAATTTCTTTGCTATATACATATTAGCATATTTTTCTTTTTTTTACAAGGTGTGAACAAAATTTTGAGCTTTAAAGTCCTTTATTTTTTTACTTAAATCATGTATAATTATTTTGAGTATAGGTGATGATAAAATGCATTTGAAAGAAATAAGAGCTCATGGTTTTAAATCTTTTGCAGATAAAACTGTTTTGACTTTTGATAAAGGTATTAGTGCGATTGTTGGTCCTAATGGTTCTGGTAAGAGTAATGTTGTGGACGCTGTTAGGTGGGTTTTAGGTGAACAGTCTATCAAGTCTTTAAGAGGCGAGGGAAATATGGCTGATGTTATTTTCTCTGGTAGTAAAAGTAGAAATGGTATGAATATTGCGTCTGTTGCTTTGGTTTTTGATAATAGTGATAAATATTTTCCTTTGGATTATGAGGAAGTTGAGATTAAGAGAAGAGTTTATAAGGACGGTAGTAACGAGTATTATTTGAACGGTGAAAAGGTTAGACTTAAGGATATTTCTAATTTACTTTTAGATAGTGGTCTTGCTAAGGAGGGATTCAATATTATTTCTCAAGGTAAGATTGAAAGTATTATCAACAGTAAGCCTTATGATAGAAGAGTTATTTTTGAAGAGGCTAGTGGTGTTTTAAAGTATAAAAGAAGGAAAGAAGAGGCTTTAAGAAATTTAGATAAAACACATGAAAGTAAAAATAGAGTTAATGATATTTTGAGTGAGCTTTCTTCTAGAATTGGTCCTTTAAAGGAGGCGAGAGATAAGGCTTTAGTTTTTCAAGATGTTAACGGAAAGTTAGAGAATATTGAGATTGCTTTGATTGTGTATCAGATTACTAATTTAAATTTTGAGTATCAGTCTTCTAAGGAGAAAATTGTTAGTTTGAATGATGAGCTAGTCAAACTTTCTTCTTCTGAGGCGGTAAGCTCAGCTAAAAGTAATGAGTTTAAGGTGAAGATTACTTCTTTAGATAGTGAAATTAGTGATTTACAAAAAAAGGTTTTAGATTTAACGGCTTTATGCGAAAGACTTAATGGTGAAAAAAATATCATTAATGAAAAGAAAAGTCATGAGGCAAATTCTTCTAAAATTCATGATTTGATTTTGAGTTTAAAAGAGAGAGAACTTTCTTTAAAAAATGATATTGCTTCTTTGGAAAGTAATGGAACTTATTTAGAAAATGATTTATCTAAAATTGTTTTGGATATTAAGGAGTTAGATGGTAAACTTACTTCTTTAAAAAGTGATAAGAGAAGTTTGGAAAGTGATTTATCTAGAATTTTATTTGAAAGAAAAAGTGTTTTAAATGATATTGATATTTTAAAGGATAAGGTTGAAAATGGTGGAGCATTACCTTTTGCGGTTAAAAGTGTTTTGAATAATCCTAAGTTAGATGGTATTATGGATGTTTTGGGTAATGTTTTAGAAGTTCCTAGTGAGTATAGTTTGGCGATTTCTACTTCTCTTGGCTTTAATATTAATAATATTATTACGAAAGACGAAATTTCAGCAAAAAATGCGATTTGTTATTTGAAAAATATTGGTAGAGCTACTTTTTTTCCTTTAAATGTGATTAAAGGTAAGGAAATACCTTTAGATGTTTTGGATGTTTTAAAGGGTTCTTTAGGGTTTATTGATGTGGCGTCTAATCTGGTTAAATATGATAAAATTTATGAGAATATTGTCTTAAATCAACTTGGAAATATTATTGTTTGTGATAATATGGATAATGCTTTAAAGATAGCTTTTAAAATTAAAAATAAATTCCGTATTGTAACTTTATCTGGGGATCTTATTAATGTTGGCGGTTCGATGACTGGTGGTAAAAGTAAAAGTCAGAGTTTGATTTTGGATAAGTATGAGCTTGAAGATAAGTTAAAGGTTAGTGATAAGCTTTTAGAAAAAATTAAAGGCTTTGAAAATAAGGTTAATGATTTAGATTATAATTTAAAGGCTTTGGAAGATAGTATTTATTTGAAAAATAAGGACAAGTTTTTAAAGGATGAGGAAATTAATAGTAACAATAATAAGATTTTAAATTTTAAGAATGATCTTGATGATGTTTTGAAAAAGATTTCTTTGAATAGCAGTGAGGCTAGTGGATGTTTATCTGATGATGAGAAAAAGGTTATGAATAAGTATTATGATGCTTTAAAGGAAAAGGATCTTTCATCTAAGAAGCTTGATAGTTTACTTCGTGAAAGAAGTAATTTAAGTGAGGCTTTGAGTGAGTATGAACTTAGTATACAAAAAGATAGTAAGGTTTATACTTTAAAAAGTAATGAGCTTAAAGATTTGGAGATTAAAAATAGCCGTTTAGATGTGAAACTTGATAATTTACTTAGTGATTTGAATGAAAGATATAATATGACTTATGAGAGGGCAAAGGCGAGTTATAAACTTGAGATGGACTTTGATAAGGCGTCTAATTTGGTTTCTATTTATAAGAAGAAAATTCGGGAACTTGGTAATGTTAATTTGGATTCTTTGACTGAATACGATGAGGTTAATACGCGTTTTGAGTTTTTAAGTGGTCAGATTAATGATTTAGATAAGGCGGAAGATTCTTTACTTAAGATTATTGCTGAGATGGATAAGGTTATGAAAAAAGATTTTTTAAACACTTTTAATTTGGTTAATGAAAGTTTTTCTACAACTTTTAAAGAACTTTTTAAAGGTGGTAAAGCTTCTTTGAGACTAACTAATTCAGATGATTTACTTGAAACGGGTGTGGAGATTATTGCTTCACCACCTGGAAAGAAACTTAGCACGATTACTTTACTTTCGGGTGGAGAGAAAACTTTAACGGCGATTAGTTTACTTTTTGCGATTATTAAGACTAAATCTAGTCCGTTTTGTATTTTGGACGAGGTTGAGGCGGCTTTAGATGAGGCTAATGTTGATACTTTTGGCAAGTATGTAAGTATGCTTAAGGATAAGTCGCAGTTTATTATTATTACTCATAAGAAGGTTACTATGGAATATGCGGATTTACTTTACGGTATTACTATGCAGGAGTCTGGTGTTAGTAAACTTGTGAGTGTTAAGTTAGAGGATATAAAGGAGTGATTTTATGTATAAAAGAGTTGTTTTTGTGAATGGTAAAAATTATGTTTTTACTTTAAATGGTAGTAAGATTAATATTTTTGATAATAATGGTAATAAGGTTTTAATTACTGACGATTTAAAAGATGTTTTAACGCGTGAGGCTATAGGTTTTATTAAAGATGGTATTATTTTGCCAAATATTCAAAGTGGTAAGTATTCTAGTTTTGACGATATTTCTTTAGAGTTTGAGAATTACTTAAAGCATTTTGAGATTGCTGATGGGATTGATAGGAAAAGTTTAATTAACAGTGAGGCTTATAAAGAGGCACTTAAAGAAGTTTCAGAACTTTTTGAGGCTAAGCTTAATCCTGATGAAAAAAAAGCGGTTATTAAAGAGACTGTTGATGTTAATTTAGAAACTTTATTTAAGGATAATGGTATTATAGAGTATGAGGTTACTCCTTCTAAATCGGTTATTATGTATTTTAAGGATGGGGTTTATCATACGATTAATTATTCTACTGGTGATAATATTTATGATATTATTTTAAGTAATATTGAGATTGATAAGCTGAGTTCTAGAGGCGATTTAGATAAGGCTATTGCTTCTACTTTGGAAAATGAGACTTTTAATAGGTTTACGGAAAATGAAAGTATTTCTTTATCGGAAGCCACTGATATGGAAAAGAGAATTTTTGATTTTTTAACTAGTCAAGGTTACAAGGATATTAAAGGTATTCGTCAGCAGGATGCTTCTGGTATGTGGATTGTTGAAATGGCCTCTGGCCCTATGCTTTTTAATGTTATTCAAAATCCTGATGGTACTATTCAGATTAAGACTAGTGGTGAGAAGAGTTTAGATGCTTCTGGTGATGTTCATGTGAATGGTAGTGAGGTTATTAGTTCTTCTTTGGAAAATGGGATTAATGACGAACTTGCTTATAATCAAATGGTGCAGATTGTGGCTAAATTTAAGACTGATGATAATGCACTTTTAAATGAGGACGAAGTTAATTTAATGGAGCATTACCGTAATTTAGGCAGTTATGTTAGTGATGAGGTTTCTCCTAGAACTCTTCATTTGATTAGTGAGGCTATGCCACATTTTGAAGAGGTTTATCATCCTATTGCAAATAATCTTTCTAAGGTTAAACAAAAGGTGCTTACGCCTTTAAAGAAAAATAATTCAGCTTTTGTAAATACTTTACTTGTTTCATTTTGCAGTGGTGTTTTTACAAGTGCATTTATTCTTTTGCTTATTAAGATGTTTTCATGATATAATAGATTAGTTTTCTAATCTATTTTTTAAGGAGTGATTTTTATGCTTAGAGTGAATAATTTGAGTTTAAGATATGGTAAAAGAGTTTTGTTTGAAGATGTTAATTTGGAGTTTAATGGGAATAATTGTTATGGAGTTATTGGAGCGAATGGTGCTGGTAAGAGTACCTTTTTGAAGATTTTGACTGGGCAGATTGAGCCTTCTACTGGTGAGATTGTTAAGGATAAATATGAAAGAATGTCTTTTTTGAAACAAAATCATAATGCTTATGATGAGTATACTGTTTTAGATACGGTTATTATGGGTAATGAAAGACTTTACAAGATTATGAAGGAAAAGGAAGCTTTATATATGAAGCCTGATTTTAGTGATGCAGATGGTATTTTGGTGGCTAAACTTGAGGCGGAGTTTGAAAGTTTGAATGGCTGGGAGGCGGAGAGTGACGCTGCTACAC
>CAKPAT010000086.1 GCA_934133155.1 uncultured Bacilli bacterium | reverse complement strand
GTAGAAAACATGCACGTATGGTATCAAAATACAGTTCCCACAATATGCCTAAAAGAAAAAGCCAAAACCTTCGCATACCCCATAAACTATGACTTATTTGCCTATTTGATAAGCTTCTCTAAATTTCAAATAGCTGAAGCAAACCTATTTAAACCACTACAGTATCTTACAAACGAATATCAAGAAGGACTTGAAAAAATAAAAGATGGTTATATAAATGCCATGCCAGTCTTGCAAATAGAAAATAGTTTAGCCATCCCTATAAATGAAACATTATACCAAAATCTCACAGGTGACAAAATAGATAAAGAAAAAATAAAAAAACTAATAAATGAAAGGAAGTAACCAAATGAAAAAAGGATTTACCCTAATAGAACTTCTAGCCACCATCGTCATTATTTCTATAATCGCCCTAATCACAACACCAGCCATATTAAATGTCATAAATGATGCCAGAAAAAATACCTTTAAACAAAGCGTAAACTCATTAATAAATACAGTCGAATTAGATTATACAGAAAATGCTAGAACAGGCGAAGTAACATATGAATATAAAAATAATACACTAACATGCATTAAATGTGATAAAGGTAGTAATCTAGATATAAACTTCACGGGAGAAATAAAAAACGGTTCAGGAACAATAATTAAAAATAAAAATGATTTAACTATAAATATCACAAACAGTAGATACCAAGCAGAGATAGAAAACGGTAAACTTCAAGTAAAATAGTCATAAAAAAACCACTCCTTAATATAATTAAATAGATTTAAGGAGGAAAAATATGATTAATAAAAGAAGTTTATGGTTTCTAACTCTTTTTAGTTTAATATTAGTACTAAGCATTTACTATGTAACTATGCCAAGTGAACTTTTAATGACTACCAAAAATACCGAAAAAACAAAAGAAGTATCCAAAACAGAAGACACTAAAACTAGCGAAGAAAGTGCAGAATTAGTATCATTGAAAGTAGAAGCCGAAGAAAAAATGTTAGACGAAATAACTGAACTAAAAAAAGTCTTAACAAATTCCAAATCAACAACTGAAGAGAAAAACAACGCTTTTGAAAAAATGCAAGAACTAAATAAAAATCGCAGTAATGAAACATCACTAGAAAAGAAAATAGAAGAAGAATTTAAATTAAAATCCTTTGTCAGTATTGAGGATACCAAAATAACCATAACCCTTGATACTAAAGAACTTGATAAAAAAACGGCTAACCAAATAATGCGCAAAGTTCAAGAAAACTTTGATAAGGCTATGAGTATAACCGTTAAATACCAAAAATAAGCACCGTTAAAAGTGCTTTTTAAATTGTTAGAACAAAATAAAGTAAAAAAGGCATTACCACATACAAATCATATCGCATTTAATATTTGTTATAAAGGAGAGCATATGTACCTTTTAACTAAAAAACTTGAAAAAAATTTTATTTGTTTGCTTGTATTTGTATAACATGCAGTATACAATGGATAAAGGAACATTTATTGTTGAGTGTCTACCTCACTTTCATAAGGAAGCAAGGTCTGGTAATATGAAAACAAAAACATTCATTTTAAAAGTACTTAAATTCATAGAAGCCATATTATTCCTTGCGATTGTTCTAATCGTAGTAATAAAAAAATGACATTTAATTCATATTGATATGAATTAAATGTCTGCTTAAAATTTCTAGGTAGACATTCAATCTGCACGTTGAATGTACCTTTTTATTATATGCAAGTTTCCTTGCTACATACAAATCATACCACATTCAATATTTGTTGTAAAGGAGAACATACATATTTTTTTGATTAAAAAATTTCCTCTGTTCGCTTGTATTTATATAACATGTAGTATACAATGAATACAGGAACAATTATTGTGAGTGTCTCCTCTTTCTTAAAAAAGAAAGGGGGTAGGTATTAATGAGAATAGAAACATTTATTTTAAAAGTATTAAAACTCCTCAACCTACTATTACTGCTTTTTACCTTATTGGTGTTAGCGATAAAAAAATAGACACTCCTCAACATAGGATAAGAGTGTCTTACCAATAAAATAAAAATTAGAGGAGACATTCACTAGCAAAATAAATGTTCCTTTTTATTATATGCAAGTTTCCTTGCTACATACAAATCATATCACATTTAATATTTGTTGTAAAGGAGAACATACGCACGCTAAAATTAGAAGCTTGACATCCCGTTGCTATACTGAATATAATGATAAAAAGGTAGTTGATATAAATGGATAAAAAAGAAAAAATAAAATTAATCGAAACAAAAGCAAACCTAACACTGACTGATATACTTAGCATAGTAAGTAATCTTAATGAAGAAGACGCCATAGAAATAGCTTACAAAATAATTGAAAGATTTGAGAAACAAGGTAAAACAGTAAACAGCATTTATGCAAGTATGTTTATACAAATAGTTCCGGAAGAAAAAAGAAAAGAAATTCTACTAAAAATACTGGACTTAGAAAAAAACAGAAGTAAAGTTTTAACTGAAGAAGAAATATTATCAAGAGCATTTCATAAGAAAAAGAAAACGGCTACATCTATGCTTTTTGGTGCGATGGAAAGTATTTTAGAAAATATTAAAGAAAATGAAAGAATAGAAGTCTTAAGAGAAATAAAAGAAAAAAACCTAAGTTTTAAACCAAAAGAACTTCTTTCGCATATCCCTATGAAAGATTTTAAAGAGGCCTTAGAACTTTTTAAAGATGAATATGAAACTCCATTAAATAATCCTGCCTACGACATAGAGCACTTTGTTAGAATAAATTCTAACTTAGAAGCCTACATTGACGCCTATATAGAAGTAGGAGATGGAAGTCTACTAAACGAGAGAAGTTTCTCCACACTTTTAGAAAGCGCTGAAAGCGAAACAAGAACAAGACTACTTCAAAAATACGTCTTTGAAAAAGAAATATTTAATTATGAAAAAGTAATCAATCATATTTTTTCACCAGATATAAGATACCAAATAGTCGACCAAACACTTCCATATTTAAATAAAAGTTTTGCCGAAGAAAGCGTATTTGAATTCATTGATAAATATGTAATCAAACAAGGCGAAGAAATCTTTTACCCAGCCCTAGGCTTAACATATCCAAATATTGGCAAAGTATACGTTAAAAAATATCAAATAAATCCAAATAATTTCGATAAATATATTCAAACAGTAGGTTATATCGGAACAAAATTTTTAGATAGTCAAAACATTAGAGAAGCCTTAAAAATGCCAGAAGAAGACTTTGAAAAATACATCAAAATCTTTGATAAAGAAAACACCAAACTAAATATGCAGGACGTAAATACCGTCTGTAATGCCTTATTTCAAAGAGAATTTAGAATTCAGGAAGGTGATTATAACATCTTTTCTACCATAGAGCACACCATAAAAGATAAAGAAGACATAATCCCTCTATTAAACTACATAAATTTCTTCATAAACATAGAAGAAAAAGCAGGAATAGACATAGACGAGTTTATCACAAAACTTTATAGTCTAGACAAAGACGCCCTAGACACCATGCACCAAATAACAAACGAATTTCTTGCTAAAAAAAGAGACATCTATTTCAAAGAAAGACAAAAACAAGTCCTAGGAGAACTAAAACTAGAAAAGAAAATCACCAAAGCCTCATATAAAAAGAAATACATTCAAAAAGTATTAAAAAACGAGCTACCTTATGACATAAGCTCAGCCATATCCGGTGATAGAGAAAGGCTTACAGAAAAACAAAGAAAATTATACGAAAATAGAGAATTACTTATAAAATTATTTGCCTTTAAGAAAAATCCAAGCGAAGTTAAGCTCACACCAGATGAAAAAAGATACCTAAAAACTTTTGAAACCCTATTAGACCTTCTATATGAAAAAAGAATTAGATTTGAAAAATTTGAAGAAGATGATGACGTTCTTTATGAATATGCACCTTGTGAAGTCAAGGAAATAGACCTGCTCGGCATAATGTCAAATATTTCACCCGAGGCTTTTAGAAAAAACATTCTATCAAACGAAGAAGTATATCAAAATTTACTAAATACGATTAAAAAATACCATCTGCTAGGCTTTAAAGAAACCTTCAGCAAGGTTTTTCCAAAATCAGACATAACATTTAATGAAGGAACAGTAGCCGGCATAATCTGCTACTTTAATGAAATATATCCTAAACTAGATAATGCCTCATTTTTAACCAAAATGATTGATTATGGTAACATTTATGACACAACATCTATCTTATATAAATTACTCCTCGGTAAAGAAGACTACGCCTTAATATCCGCAAACGAAGGAAAAAATAAAGCCAGCGCACCTAAATATAAAAGATTAGAAGAAGTCCCAAGACTTGTCCGAAAAATGTATGAAAGAAAATATATCACCGTCCCGCCATTTGATGAAAATATCACCCTAGAAAACGGTAAAGAAATAAATGTCACCTTAGGCGACACTAAATCAATGATGAACCTTACATATGGTGAAAGAACAAACTCATGCCTAAGAATATGTGGAGCATTCAATGACTTATTTGAATACTGCCTAGAAAACGAAAATGGTTTCCATATTAGATTTACAAACCCTAAAACCGGTAAATTCGTAAGTAGAGTAAGCGGTATTAGAAACGGTAACACCATATTTTTAAACGAACTAAGAGAAAGTGTTGATGAAGACTATACGAATGAAGATCTATTTTTAGCAATTAAAAAAACTGCAAAAAAAATAATTCAAAACTCTGAAAACTCAAATTTACCAATTCAAAACATCATAATATCTTCCGATTATGCCCTAAAAGATCACTTAGAAGAAGAAGTGACACTCCGAATAACAGATAGAAATGAAGCCTTTAGAAGCCTATCATTTAACGTAAAACAAAGCCTAGGATTAGTCCTGAGTGAAAATTTATCACCTTACATCTTCACTGAATGTGTACCAGAATACCATGTTTTAAATACAAAACCGCAAACATTACTAAATGAAGAAGCCACAAATAAAGCAAAACAAATGCTTATCATAAAAGGCTTACTGGAAGGCAAAGAGTTAGATGAAATAGAAATAAACATACCACCACTAAATTACTGCACATCGACAAATGAAGATTTTACCGCCGAAGACAAAGAAGGAAATACCATAAGATTTTCCTTAAAAGAAAATCCAAACGAAA
>CAKPAT010000085.1 GCA_934133155.1 uncultured Bacilli bacterium | reverse complement strand
AAAACAACAACAATTAGATATACCACATTCTGTAAACAAAATGGAATTAATAATTTATCTGACTGTGTAATTGCAACAGAAGCTGGTAATGCTGATATAAATGAAGCAAAAACATTAATAAAAGGGAAAGGTACACCGGATTTTAGTAAAATATCTCCAGCTATTTTGTATGAAGAGGTGCATGAAGATAGTTTAAGTACTTTTAATTTTAATGATAAGATTAGATTTATATCGGACTATGAATTTAATAATGAGACAGGACTTTTTACTTATAAATCTTTATTTGCAGAACCTAGTGAGATTGATTTATCTAAAGGGTATTATGTTACGGATGGTGGTAATACTTTTAATACTTCTATTATTAAGGTTGTTAGTATTAAAAGGATTGGTGCGTCGGATAACGGAATAATATATCAGGCTTCTGGTTATAAATATAAAGCTCTTATTAAGAGTTATGATGTTTCTTCTTCTGGTTTTTACGCTTCTTCTGATGATTTTGGTGATACTTATTATTATAGAGGTGCAGTATCTGGTAATTATGTGAAACTTGGAAATTATTATTTTAGAATTATTAGGGTTAATGGTGATGGGTCTTTAAGGTTAATTTATGACGGTACTGCTTCTCATGAAAATGGTGAGATTTCTTATAATAGGAGGATTTTTGATAGTAATTTTAATAATTTTTGGACAGATAATACGTATGTAGGCTATATGTATGGTGATACTTCAAATAGTGCGGTTATGGAGTATTTTGATGTTTATGAAAATGTGGAGCTTTCCAGTTTAGCTAAGTATTATTTTGCGGATGGTTATACTTATGATTTTAATACAAATAATTTTAAGCTTACGGGCAATATTGTTTATGCAAGTTTAAATGAGTATAAAGAAAAATATAGTGATTATTATACTTTATTTAGTTCTAATAAGAATACTGTTCGTCAGCTTTTGTATCATGTTCAAAAAATTATTAGTTCAAGTAGTGCTGGTGTGAAGATTATCACGAATGCTACTTTATCTTTGGATGTTTCTAAAGGGTATGTTAATGATAGTTTGATAAAAAGTAATTTGGATGAGTGGTATAATTCTAATTTAAGCAAATTTAATAATGTGATTAGTGATAGTGTGTTTTGTACAGATAGGGATATTTCTAGTGGATTAGGTTATGGGGCAAGCCCGACTACTTATGCTTCTTATAGGCGTATAAATAATTTTTCTCCTTCTTTGATATGTCCTTTGAATGATAGTTTCGGGGTCTTAACAGGTAATCAAAAGCTTAGTTATTCTGTGGGTTTAATTACTGCTGATGAGGTTAATATGGCAGGTGGTGTTCATGAGATTCCTAATGAACTTTATTATTTATATACTGGTTTTAATTACTGGACGATGTCTCCTGGATTTTTAATGGGCTTTGGTTATGCGGTTTCTTTTAATTCTTTAGTTAAAGGTACAGGTGCGATAAGTGGTGGAGCAGTTAATGCTGATAATGGTGTTAGACCAGTTATTAATATAAAGGGTGATGTTTCTTTTACTGGTACTGGAACTTCTTTAGACCCTTATGTGATTAATTTTTAAGAAGTGGTTTTATTTTCTTAAAAATGTGATATAATGTTTATAGACATGCAGGAAAGAGTGGGACATCCCACTCTTTAATGTAGTTTAAGGAGGTGCTTTTGTTGGAAGAAAAGATTAGAAATTTAGTTCAAGCTGATATTGAAAAAGCGGGCTATATTTTGGATGAAGTTTTCTACGGTGTAGAGGACGGAGTTAATTATTTGAGACTTGTCATTGATAAGGAAGGATACATTAATGTTAATGATTGTGTAACAGTTAATGATATTGTTTCGCCTATTTTAGATGAGGCTGATCCTATTGATGAGAGTTATGTACTTGATGTTTGTTCTAAGGAAAAGGGAAGTGATGGAGATGGACAGTAAGAAGTTTAAAACGGCTTTAGAGGCTTTATCTAAGGAAAAAGGTATTGATAAGGATATTATTTATGATGCGATGGAACTTGCACTTACTAGTGCTTATAAAAAGAATTATCATTCTTTATCTAATGTAAGGGTTGATATTAACAGGACTACTGGTGAGATTAGAATTTTCTCTTATAAAACTGTTGTTTTTAGTAAGGAATATGAAAAAGCTGATGGTGTTATTGAGAAAGAGATTATTACTGATGAGGATGGTAATGAGGAAGAAGTTGAAAAAGAGTTTGTTTTTGATGATCGTATTCACATTACTTTAGAAGATGCTTTAAAACAAGTTCCTGGCATTAAAATTGGTGAAACTATTGAAAAAGAAGTTACGCCTAAGGATTTTGGTAGGGTTGCTGCGGCTACGGCTAAACAGGTTGTGGTTCAAAAGATTAGGGAAGCTGAAAGAGAGATTATCAATAATGAGTTTGCTGATAAGCAAGATGAAATGGTTACGGGTATTGCGGAGATGGAAGATGTTCGTAATTATTATATTGATTTAGGTAGGACTCAAGGTATTTTGCCTAAGACGGAGATTATTCCTGGCGAGACTATTAAAATGGGTTCTAGTTTAAAGGTTTATATTTCTAAGGTGGAAAATAATTCTAAGGGACCTTTGATTTTACTTTCTAGAAAACATTATGGTTTTGTTAAAAGACTTTTTGAACTCGAAATACCAGAGATTAATGAGGGTATTATTCTCGTTTACAGTGTGGCTAGAGAAGCTGGTGTAAGAACGAAGATTGCTGTTTATTCAGAAAATCCTAATGTTGATCCTGTTGGTGCTTGTATTGGTGAGAAAGGTAATAGAATTAACAGAATTATAGAAGAGTTAAATGGTGAAAAGATTGATATTATTCCTTATGAAAAAGATGAGGCAAGATTTATTGAAAATGCTTTAAGTCCGGCGAAGAATTTACATATTTTTGTAACTGATCCTAAGAAGAAAGAGGCTTTAGCTATTGTTGATAAGGCTAATTTATCTTTGGCTATTGGTAAAAAAGGTCTTAATGTTAAGCTTGCTTCTAGACTTACTCATTTTAAGATTGATGTTCAAACTACTGAACAGGCTTCTAAAAGTGGTATTAATATTGTAGAGGATCAAAATGAAGAATAGGAAAGTTCCGATGAGAATGTGTGTTGTGACACGTGAAAAGTGGCCAAAGTATGAGCTTGTTAGGGTTGTTAATACGGAAAATGGTGTGATTGTTGATGAGACTGGTAAGGTTAATGGTCATGGAGCTTATTTAAAAAAAGATAAGGAAGTTTTTGATAAGGCTAGAAAGAGTAAAATCTTAGATAGAGTTTTAGAGGTAAGTGTGCCAGATGAGGTGTTTGATAAGTTATATGAGTTAATTTAATAGAAAAGAGGTGCTTCAAATGATGAGTGTTTTAGAATATTCTTTAGATGTTAATAAGAGTGTTTCTTATGTTTTGAAAAAGTGCAAGGAACTTGGCATTAAGGTTTCTTTGGAAGATGATTTACTTAGTGATGAGGATATTACTATTTTGGATAATGCTTTAGATGATGATGTTTTGGAAACTGAAGAGATGATTTCTAATAATTTTGAAAGTTTAAAGGAAAGTCCAGTTAAGAAGAAAAAAGTTAAGGATAATGTTTCTAAGAAAAGTTTTGCTCAAAAGAAAAAAGAAATGTATAAAAATAAGGAGAAACTTAAGAGTAATGCTCCTTTAAGTAATGATAAGGTTGTATTTTACAAGGAAAATATGACGATTAGTGAGTTTGCTAGTGCACTTGGTGTGAACTCTAGTGAAATTATTAAGAAGTTATTTTCTTTGGGGTTAATGGTTAATATTAATACGCCTATTACTTTTGAAAATGCGGAAATTTTAGCTTTAGATTATAATAAGGAGCTAAAAAAAGAAGAAAGTAATGATGTGACTAATTTTGAGGAGTTTGAGGTTATTGATAATGAAAGTGATTTAGTTTCTAGGCCTCCAGTTGTAACTATTATGGGTCATGTTGATCACGGTAAGACAACTTTACTTGATACGATTAGAAAGACGCATGTGGCTTCTTCTGAGGCTGGTGGTATTACTCAGGCTATTTCGGCGTATCAGGCTTCTTATGATGGTAAGTTAATTACTTTTATTGATACTCCTGGTCATGCGGCTTTTACGGAAATGCGTGCTAGGGGAGCTTCAATTACGGATATTGTTATTATTATTGTTGCGGCTGATGATGGGGTTATGCCTCAAACTAAAGAGGCAATTGATCATGCTAAGGCTTCTGGAGCTCCTATCATGGTAGCTATTAATAAGGTTGATAAACCTGGTGCTAATCCGGATAAGGTTATGTCTGATTTAGCTGAATATGGTTTAATGCCCGAAGTGTGGGGTGGAGATGTTATTTATACTAAGATTTCGGCTCTTACTGGTGAGGGTATTGATGAACTTTTGGAAAATATTTTGCTTTTAGCAGAAATGAATGATTATAAAGCTAATCCTAATAGGTATGCGATGGGTACGGTTATTGAGTCTAGACTTAATAATCATTTAGGTCCTATTGTTACTGTTTTAATTCAAAATGGTACTTTAAGGATTGGTGATCCGGTTGTTGTAGGTCAGTCTTATGGTAAGATTAGAACTTTGAAAAATGATAAGGGCGAAGATGTGACAATGGCTGTTCCTTCTGAACCTGTGGAGATTACTGGTCTTAGTGAGGTTCCTTCTGCTGGTGATAGATTTATGGCTTTTGAGACAGAAAAAGAGGCTAGAAATGTTGCTGAAAAACGTAAGGAGCAAGCTAGGGTTCGTGAGAATAAAGAAAAATCTGCTGTTTCTTTAGATGATTTATTTAGCAGGATTGGCGAAGGCCTTAAAGAGATTAATGTTATTGTTAAGGCTGATGTTAATGGTAGTAGTGAAGCTGTTCGTAATTGCTTACAAAAGATTGATGTTGAAGGTGTACGTATTAATGTGATTAGAAGTTCTGTTGGTGCTATTACAGAAAGTGATATTGTTTTAGCTAAAGCTTCTAGTGCAATTATTTTAGGTTTTAATGTTAGACCTTCTCATGATGTTATGGATAGAGCTAAGGAAAGTGGAGTAGAAATTCGTCTTTATAATATCATTTATAAAATGGTTGAAGAGATGGAAGCTGCTATGAAAGGTATGCTTGATCCGGAATATGAAGAGAAAGTTTTAGGTAGTGCTTTAAT
>CAKPAT010000084.1 GCA_934133155.1 uncultured Bacilli bacterium | reverse complement strand
ATGTGCATTTTCTTATGAAAATACACATTTTTGGTCGTAATGCACTTAATTGTGCACTTTACTTAGAATTTAACGATCAAATATCTTATCAAAAGAAACATCTTTTCCATAAAGTTCCAAAGCCTTATTCTTAATAAACTTCTCATCATCATCACTTAAAGTAATATCATCAAAAAGCATTTCATATAACAAAGATACATCATTATCACTATATATTCTCATCAAATTAGCCAGTTCTATACACTTTAGTTTTATCCTAAATTCTTTTTCTAAAATAAAAGCTTTATCCAAATCATCCATATAAATCCTCCAAAAATTCAAAAAAATTATCACCACAAGTTGACAAAGTGAATAAAATATAATAAAATCAATATGTACATGGGTCTATAGCCAAGTGGTAAGGCATGGGACTGCAACTCCCTGATCGTTGGTTCAAATCCGACTAGGCCCTCCATATTAAAATTATAAAGTCAGAAATGACTTTTTTTGTTGTCTAAAAAGGTGTAATTACTCGTTACACCCCATTATAACAAAAAAACGTTAAATTTTAAATAACGTTTTTATCACGAAGCTTAACATTTAAGCTTTTTTCACAGACATCAATAATATTATTAAATGAGGTCATAACCTCTTCTTCACTCAAAGTCCTATCATTTGAAGAAAAAACCAAATTATAAGCGATAGACTTCATACCTGTAGGCACATTCTCACCCTCATAAACATCAAAAACTTGAATACTCGTAAGAAGTCTACCACCAGCTTTTCTGATAAACTTTTCAATTTCTAAAGAAGAAAGATTTTTATCACAAACAAAAGCAACATCTTTAGAAACACTTGGATACTTAGAAAGCTCCTTAAACTTAATAGTTTTAACCTTAAACTCTAAAATTCTAGAAATATTAAGTTCAAACACATAAACACGTTTTTTAGAAACCTTAGGACTAACCTCACCTAAAAACCCAATACAAACATTATCAATCAAAACCTCAGCACATCTACCAGGATGCATATCATTAAGTAGAGCCTTACGATAAGAAACTCTATTATTAAATCCTAAATAATTAAGTAAATTATCAATTAAACCTTTCAAAACATAAAAATCAACATTAACTTTTACACCTTGCCATAAATTACTTAAAAACTCGCCATACATTAAACCAGCAACACAACTTTCTTCTTTATAATCATCATCCTTAAAATAAATAGAGCCCGTTTCAAAAATATTAATATTTTGAACATTATGTGCCAGATTATATTCAAAAACTTCAAATAAAGAAGGAAGTAAAGTCGTTCTAAGAACCTTTCTATCCTCACTCATCGGATTAAGTAAATAAACCTTAGGTAAACCGTTTTCAAACATCACACTTTGTTTATCAGAAACCAAAGAATAAGTAATAACTTGATTCAAGCCATAAGAAGCAAGTTCATGTCTTAAAAAGCGTATAAACTCTTGTTTTACACCTCTGCCACCTCTTTTAATCTTAGTAGTAGGAAGCACACCAACAATTTTATCATAACCATATATTCTTCCAACCTCTTCAATAATATCCTCCTTGATATTAACATCAAGTCTCCTAGTTGGAACTAAAACAGTAAATAAATTACCATTTAAACTAACCTTAAATCCCAGTTTTTCCAAACAAGAAATAACATCAGAAGAAGTCAAATTCATGCCTAAAACATTGTTAATTTTCTCTAAAGTAACCTCAATTTTCTTATCATCTTTTGAAGTAGTATCATAAGTCAAAACACCTTTTAAAATATCACCAGAAGCATACTTATTAAGTAAATAAACTGCACGATCTAAAGCCTTATAAATTCTATTAGGATCAATGCCCTTTTCAAACCTAGAAGAAGCCTCACTTCTCAAAATCTTCTTAGAAGTAATCCTCACACTAGTTCCATCAAAAATAGCACATTCAACAAAAATATTTTTAGTATTATCAGTAACTTCAGTATCTTCTCCGCCCATTACACCAGCTAAACAAACAGCCTTATCCTCATTTGCGATAACAATATCCTCAGGGCTTAAACATCTCTTATTACCATCTAAAGTAACAAGATCTTCGCCATCTTTAGCACACCTTACAATAACATTACTGCCAAGCTTATCCGCATCAAAGAAATGAAGCGGAGTTCCATATTCAAGCATAACATAATTACTAATATCAACCACATTATTAATCGGCCTAATATCAGACGCAATAAGCCTATTTTTAATAAAATCAGGGCTTTCCTTAATAACAACATTTCGGACAAGTCTTCCTAAATAAGCTAAGCACTTAGAAGTCTCAACACTTAGTTTATAGCTCTCATTAATATCTTCAGAAATCTCTTTAACCTCAAAATTAGGAAGCATAACTTTCTTATCATAAGCTGCAGCCGTCTCATAAGCAATACCAATCATACTAAGCATATCTGCACGATTACTCGTAAAATCAAAATCAATAACCTCGTCATCTAAACCCAAATATTTAAGTGGATCTTTCCCAACAGGAGCATCTAAAGGAAGTTCATAAATTCCTTCAACATCTTCCTTCTTTAAAAACTTATGGCTAATACCAAGTTCCTCTAAAGAGCAACACATACCATTAGACTCATACCCCGCAAGCATAGCCTTTTTAATCACACCGCCAGGTAAATTAGCCCCTACTTTCGCAACAATAACCTTAAGGCCCTTACGCATATTAGGTGCCCCGCATACAATCTGAACATTCTCACTGCCTAAATTAACCTGACAAACATGAAGTTTCTTAGAATCAGGATGCATTTCACACTCCAAAACTTCACCAATAACCAAACCATCAGCCGGAACTAATTTATAAACCGCATCATACTCATTGCCAATAGAAACAAGCTTATCTGCTAAATCCTGCGTACTAATGCCACAAGTATCCACAAAATCATTCAAAAAATTTCTACTTACTTTCATTATAAACACCACCATTCACACGATTAAATTCCTCTAAAAATCTCAAATCGTTCGTATAAAAATTCCTAATATCTAAAATACCGTACTTAAGCATTGCAACCCTCTCAGGTCCAATACCAAAAGCAAAACCAGTATACTTCTCAGGATCATACCCGCATCCTCTTAAAACATTTGGATGAACCATACCAGCACCCAAAATCTCAATCCAACCTGTATTCTTGCACACATGACATCCAGTGCCATGACAATTACCACAAGAAACATCAATTTCTAAACTAGGCTCAGTAAAAGGAAAATAATTAGGTCTAAGTCTAATCTCTCTATTTTCACCAAATAACTTCTTAACAAAAACCTCTAAAGTACCCTTTAAATTAGCCAAAGAAATATTTTCTCCGACCATTAAACCTTCAATCTGTGTAAATTGATGTGAATGTGTCGCATCATCATCATCACGTCTGTAAGTCTTACCAGGACAAATAATCCTAATCTCCGTTTTTTCAGTATTTGCATCCATCGTTCTTGCCTGAACCGGGCTAGTCTGCGTTCTCATAAGCCTTTCAGCTGTAATATAAAAACTATCCTGATTATCTCTAGCAGGGTGATTCTTAGGTAAATTAAGCTTTTCAAAATTATATAAATCTTCCTCAATCTCCGGACCAGAAGCCACATCAAAACCCATAGAAATAAAAAGATCCTCTACCTCTTCAATAATCTGTGTAAGTGGATGAATACCACCTTTATAAATCTTTAAGCCAGGTAAAGTAACATCAATTTCCTCTTTTGAAAGTCGCTCTTGAAGTTCCTTATCTTTAAAATCATCAAAAGCCTTTTGAATACCTAAAGAAATCAAAGTCTTAACTTCATTTAAAGTCTTACCATATTCTCTTTTCTCTTCACTAGATAGACTTCCCATCTTTCTAGCAAAATCATTCATTAAACCCTTCTTACCTAAATACTTAACTTTCAAACTTTCAAGTTCATTTAAATCAGAAACTTTAGAAAGTGCTAAAGTCATTTCATCTTTAATTTTTAATAAATCTTCCACAAAATCATCTCCTTCAAAATAAAAAAAATCACCATCCAATAAGGACGTGATTTAACGTGGTACCACCTTAATTTACATAAAAATGTCTCAAAACTATAACGCGTTACCGGTATATCTTTAAATACACAGCTCCCAAGGTGAATTCGTAAAAAATTATTATCAGTTCACACCAACCACTGACTCTCTTTTAATAATCACTTTTACTACTACTTCTCAGTCAAAGCCATTAACAAAACAATTATATCACAAAAAAATAAAAAACTAAAGACTCTTGCCTTTAGTTTCTTCAAATTCTTTTCCATTAGAAAGTGCATTCTTAAGTCCCTCAAAACTTCCAGAAACAAACCTCTCGCCTAAAGGAAAATAAGCCTCACTATCAAAATAATTACACAAATCAACAGAAGGATAAGCTTGCATAAAAGAAAGCTGTAAACCTCCAATATTAGACTCCCCACCATGTTTCCTATTTTCATAATTAGTATTCATTTCAAAAACCAAATTCATAACTAAGCCTCCACACTTTCTATTGACCTTCTTATAAGCTGTGCACCATTATTAAAATAAGCACTATACAAAGTATTCTCACCAATAACCTTACTGATCAAATTAGTCATAACAATTTCGTCAGTAAAAAAATTATTGTCAATATCACCAACTAAATTATTTACAATTATCTCTGTATACCCCTCATTTAAAGCAAGAAAAGAATCATCATTATCATTAAAACCATAATGGTTGTCATTTCCAGTAATAACGCCAAGTAAACTATGCATAAGCCAGTGTCTCGCATCACTTTCAGCAAAAAGTCCTAAATTAATCAAAATCTCATTTGTGTAAGGCATGTATTTACATGGCATCTTTACCAAATACATACTTTCCCTTCTTATTTTCAAAGTCTTAAGTCTTTCTTTTAAGTTATCCAAATTTACATCACTAAACTTACTATTAAAAAGTAAAATTAATTCAAATAAATCATTCTTAACTTCCGGAGTTATATCTAAATTATCATCTAAAATAGATTTAATTTCTTCAATCATAACCTGGTCACCTGTCATGTATTATATCACAGCTCAAAATAAAAGTATACATTTAAAAGATTAAATTTTGACATTTTTTTGACACTGTAGATTATTATTGATAGTGCACAATTAATGTGCAATTAGTTTTAGAAACATATATAATATCTTCTTAAGCAATTT
>CAKPAT010000083.1 GCA_934133155.1 uncultured Bacilli bacterium | reverse complement strand
GCAATAGCCGTCGAAAACTTAATATCCAAAATATCCGGTTCTTCAGACGCAATAAAATTATTTATTGCCTCTTCCAAATCTTTTTCATGTCCCTCATCAAAAACCTTAACCCTCAAAAAAATCACCCTATAAAAGCATATCAAAAATTAAAAAGTAAAAATGTCAAATAGAGGAAATAAATTCCTCTATCTGTAACTTGTAAACTTCACACCTTGTCTAGGAATATTCTTAAGCCAATTTCTAGGATTAATTCTTCCCCTATTAGTCGTCGTAAGCCCATTAAATAAATTTAAATGAACATGGCCACCATACGCACAAGTACCATTAACAGAATCACCATCAGTATATCCAGCACCGCCAGTTTTACCAAGTGCCGTATTAGGAGAAACATAATCGCCAGTTTTAACATAACTATTAGTTAAATGCCAATAAGACGTCGTATAACCATAATCAGGGTGATAAACATAAACAATATGATTACCACACATACTCGTACTACCATACCTTACATAAACAACTCTTCCAGAAGCCACCGGATAAACAGTAGTTACACCACCACCAGAAAAATCAATACCCGTATGATAATCTAATGACCTATGTCCATAATCACTAGTAACCCAGCCACTAGTAATTGGCATATAAGTACCATTATAATTAGCCGAGCCAGCAGTATTATTATTCTTGCTAGCATTAGCAATCCTCGTCTGACAAGCACTCATCGTCTCAGAACCCTTGCACCCCAAAGACTTCAAATTATTAATAAGACCAATAGTCGTCTTATACTCCTCATCTTGACTAAGCATGCCTTCACTAATTTTCTCAATTTTACTATTAAGCTGAACCTCTAAAACCGCCAATTCCTGCTCTTTTTTCGTAAGTTCATTTTGCTTAGAAGCCATCTCATTTTTCTTATCATCAAGCTTTTTCGCATCATCTTGATACTCCTTAATCAAATTATTATTATAATTACTAAGTTGTTCAGAAACAGACACACGGTAAATAAAATCAGTAAAATCAGTCGCACCAAAAATATACTCTAAATAATTATTTTCGCCACCTGTAAGCTGTACAAAACTAATAATCTCTTTCATTTGCTTATCTTTTTTCTGAATATCTGCTTGAATTTTCGTAATCTGTACCTCAATATCATTTAAATTCTTTTCAAGTTCCGTAATCTGTGCTTCAATAGAAGCCTTTTGACGAGCCGCCTCATCCCTTTCTTGAATAGTCAGCTCCTTTTGATTTTTAGCCGCATTATACGCGTTTCTATTAGCCGTCGCCTCAGCAAGCAACTGATCCAAAGTCTTCTGTGCCGCATAACTAGTCGGCAAAATCATACTAAAAGTAATTAGTAAAACCATAAACAAAGAAACATATTTAAGCTTCATAAACCCACCTCTTTATCCATTTAAAACTTTAATACTATCATGATAATCAGGCATATATTTATAAACAACACTCCAAAAATATTTAGAATGATCAAAATAAACCAAATGACTAAGCTCATGAATAATCACATAATCAATTTCCTTTAAACTAAAATAAATCAAATTGAAATTCAAAGTAACCGTCAAATTTTTCTTGTTGCACACGCCCCATCTAGTCTTCATTTTTCTAATCTTTAAAGAAGGAAAAGGAATATCTTCCTCAAACAAATTATAATTAAATAAAAGCCTTTCTTTAAAAATACTTAAAGCCTGTTTTTTAAGCCACTTATCTAAACACTCATTGTCACGCACATAAATCTTATCTTCAGTAATTTCTATATCATCAAAGTCTACAAATATTATATCATACTTTTTGCCCAAATAATAAAATTGTTTACTCCTGTCAATCCTAGACTGCATTTTATTAAGTGCACTTTTCAAATAATCACTTTCATCATCCAAAAGTCTTTTAACGTAACCCTTAGTAGCTAAATAATTAGTCGTCACCAAAATAGTCAAATCATCCTTAATTCTAATATAAGTATTTTTATTATTTTTCTTAACAACTAAAACATCATAAACTTTACCATCAATTTTATATTGAAAACCCAAAGTAAATCACCCTAAATCAGACGTGCAATGTGGACACTTAACTGCCTTAGGATCAACCTCACCCATGCAGTAAGGACATCTATGCACCTGTTTAGCTTCCTCTTTACGATGTGTAATCTTATTAACAATCTTAAGCAAGCAAAAAAGTACAAAAGCCATAATAATAAAATTAACAAGAGAACTCAAAAATGCCGAAATAAAAGACGCAATATCCTGCCAAGTATAATGGGCACCTCCAGTTACAAAATTTAAAATCGGATTAATAAAATTATCCGTAAGCGACGTGACAATAGAAGAAAATGAACTACCAATAATCACACCAACTGCCATGTCCATCATATTACCTTTCAAAGCAAAACTTTTAAACTCTTCAATAAACTTCTTCATAACTAAAACCTCCAAATACAATATAATTATATCACAAAAAAAGCTCCATTTAAAAGCTTATATCAATTCATATGGATGTGTTTCCATGCCATTTCCATTATTTTCATATCATTCAAAGAACAAAACTAAATATAATAACCTAACCTTAAGAAATTTAGCCAAATAGCTTATACGACATCTTCAACTATATCAGCTTATGAGACTAATATTAACCACTTTCGCTTATCAAAAATTTCTTTAGATTGTCTTTTAAAAAAAAGTTAAGTAAAAACTTAGCTTTTTTCACATACTAAAGTAAAGTTAAAATACCGCAAACAAGAAGTACAATCAAAAATGCAATTAAAACAAATTTCCAAATGTATTTCATCCATTCTTTATAAGATACTTTAAATACACTAAGACCAGCAATAAGTACAACACTTGTTGGGAAAATTAACATACCGATTGCATAAACACTTTGAATTAAAAGTCCAGCAATCTTTAAGTCACCTGCACCAAATCCAGAAACAAAACTAGAAATATCAGCAAGTAAATAATATAAATCATTATAGAAGAAACTACCGATTAAAGAAGCAACTCCTGTAAAGATAACATTAAAGTCATCAGTCATTCCAAATACTTTAGCATAAATAGTATCAACTAAAGTGCCTGTTCCTGAAGACATTGAAGAATATAATATAGATAAAATCACACTAGCAATAGCTGCATAAAAACCAGTTGCAAGCCATTTTTTAGCACCACCTATAAAGCTATCTACATAATCACTAAACTTAACACGGTAAATCCATGCGATAAGTCCAGATGTAAATATCAAAATAGCAACTAAATCAACATTACTCCAATATCCAAATTGAGATGAACCAGCAAATAAATGTTCAAAAATAGCAAAATCACCAATCTTAACATTCATAATAGCTGAATACACATCATTAAATGTAGAAATTCCAAAAGCATAATACCAATTATACATACCTACAAAAACTAAAATAAGCATAAGTGATAAAATAACAAGTAAAGGAACAATACTAACATGTGACTTTTCTTTAACCTTTTTAGATAAGCTTGAAACAGCCATAGCTTTAGTACTAGTTTTCTTAGTAGTCTTTTTAGTAGCCTCACCAGTTTTTTTAGTACTAGTCTTTTTTACTGGCTTATCTGAAACCTTTTTAGTTTCTGCCTTTTTGACAGTTTTTTTAGTATCACCTTTTTTAGTTTCAATTTTCTTAGCTTCACTCTTTTTAACTTCAGTTTTCTTAACCTCAGATTTTTTATCAGCAACCTCTAAATTTTCACTAGTTAAAGTTTCTAAAACCGTTTCTGTCAAAACTTTTTTCTTATTATTTTTAAGAACTACAAAAATCAAACAAGCAGTTAAAATAACAAGTAAAATAAGCTTAGCAACAATCTCATTATCCATACCTAAAGATAAAATATTTTTAGTATAACCAGTAATATTAAAGCCATAAGTAGATGCCACACTACCAACTAAAATAGCTCCAACAGTAGAAGCGATAATGCCCATCTTATCATAATTCATATGAGATAAAATAGCCGCATAAAGTGGTACTAAAATAAATAAAGGAATAATTAAACCAGTTAAAGAAGATAAAACAGTAAAATGTATAACTGTTAAAGCAATAAATAGCTTTTCCTTTCCTTTAAATAAATTAGCAACTTTTAATACAAGTTTTTCCAAAGCACCAGTCTTTTCTAAAACCCCATAAAAGCCACCTATCGCAACAAATACAACACCATATAGCGCAAAAGTTATAAACGCAGATACTGGTGAAGTAAACAAACTAACAAGCCCCACAGGATCAATACCGTCAGTACTTAACTTACCATCAGAGTAAGTACCAACAGGAATAATCCAACTCAAAACAGCAAAAATCAAAAATGATATACCAATTGCTTTAAGTAAACTTTTTTTCACCTTTCTCTCCTCCTCAAGAAACATTATAGCAAAAAACCCTTATAATATAAAGTATTTTTATAAATTTTCACCTTATTTTCACAAGAAAAAAAACGTGCTATAATTAAAAAGGTGATGCAAATGACAAATTTCCCATACTCAAACACAAATAAAAGATACCACACCCTAGACTACTTTTATAAAAACAAATTCAAAACAAAGGTATGTAAAATAAGCCTAAACGCCGGATTTAGCTGTCCAAATATTGATGGTACAAAATCAAAAAACGGATGTATTTACTGTTCAAAATCAGGTAGTGGTGAATATGGTGGAAACCCAAAAGAAGACTTAAAAGTGCAATTTGAAAATGTAAAAAAAATCATGGATAAAAAATGGCCGAACAGCAAATATATCGCCTACTTTCAAGCAAGAACCAATACCTATGCCAAAGTAGAAGTGTTAAAAGAAAAATATGAAAAAGTTTTAAATCTTGAAAACGTCGTCGGTCTTTCTATTGCCACAAGACCTGACTGCATATCAGACGAATGCTTAAAATATTTAAGTAAATTAAATAAAAAAACATTCTTAACCATAGAACTCGGGCTTCAAACAATCCATGAAAAAACATCAAAAATAATCAATAGGTGTCATGATTTGAATTGCTTTGAAGAAACATTAAAAAAACTAAAAAAAGAAAACATCTACACCGTCGTGCACATTATAAATGGCCTTCCTGGGGAAACAAAAGAAATGATGATAGAAACAGTTAAATACTTGAATAAACAAAATATAGATGGCATAAAAATACATATGCTAAGCATACTAAAAAACACACCACTCGAAAAATATTATCAAATAAAAAAATTTCCATTACTTTCCGAAGAAGAGTATGTCGATATAGTGTGCACCCAGCGTGAATATTTAAACCCCAAAATCGTCATTCAAAG
>CAKPAT010000082.1 GCA_934133155.1 uncultured Bacilli bacterium | reverse complement strand
ACCTAGTACTTTAAATGATTATGTTGGTCAAGGGGAGCTTAAGGAAAATTTGGATATTTTTATGAAAGCAGCTAAAATGAGGGGCGAGGCTTTAGATCACGTTTTACTTTATGGGCCCCCTGGTTTAGGTAAAACGACTATGGCTTATATTATTGCAAGTGAAATGGGAACAAATATTAAAACGACTAGTGGGCCTGCTATTGAAAAAAGTGGTGATTTAGCGGCTGTTTTATCAACTTTAGAAAAAGGTGATGTTTTATTCATTGATGAAATTCACCGTATTCCAAGGTTTATTGAAGAAATTTTATATTCGGCTATGGAAGATTTTAAATTAGATATTATTGTTGGTAATGACTCTTCTAGTAGGAGTATTACGATTGATTTGCCCCCTTTTACTTTAGTTGGTGCGACTACTAGAGCTGGTGATTTAACTGGACCTTTAAGGGATAGATTTGGTATTGTTTTTAGGCTTAATTTTTATACGGATGATGAACTTAAGGATATTGTTATTAGGACTAGTCATGTTTTAGAATGTCCTATTGATGAGGATGCGGCTTATGAGCTTGCACGAAGAAGTAGAGGTACGCCAAGAATTGCTAATAGACTTTTTAAAAGGGTTCGTGATTATGCTTTAGTTATGGGAAAAGGTCACATAGATATTGAGGTTACAAAAATGGCTTTAGAGAAGCTTAAAGTTGATGATTTTGGTTTAGATGCGACGGATTATAATTTACTTAGGGCAATTATTGAAAGGTTTAATGGTGGACCAGTTGGACTTGATGCTTTAGCGTCTTCTATTGGTGAAGAAGCTTCAACGATTGAAGATGTTTATGAACCTTATTTACTGCAAAATGGTTTTTTAAAGAGAACTAATAGAGGTAGAATGGTTACTGAAAAGGCTTATGAACATTTAAAGATTATTAGACAAAACAGTTTATTTTAGGAGGTTTTTATGAGTACTGAAGATTTTGATTTTGAACTTCCAAAGGAGCTTATCGCACAAACTCCTTTAGAGAAAAGAGATGCCTCTAGGCTTATGGTTTTAGATAAAAAAACTGGTGAGGTTTCTCATAAACATTTTGGGGATATCATTGATTATTTAAATCCTGGTGATACTTTAGTTTTAAATGATACTAAGGTTATTCCCGCTAGGCTTTATGGGGTGAAAGAAGAAACTAATGCTGTAATTGAAATTTTACTTTTAAAGGATACGGGTAATGATGTTTGGGAATGTTTAGTAAAACCAGCCAAAAGAATTAAAGAAGGCACAACTGTTAGTTTTGGCAGTGGTGAACTTAAGGCTTTATGTGTTAAAGTTTCTGATGAAGGAATTCGTTTATTTAAGCTGATTTATGATGGTATTTTATATGAAATTTTAGATAAATTAGGTGAAATGCCTTTGCCTCCTTATATTCATGAAAAGTTAGAGACTAAAGATAGGTATCAAACGGTTTATGCGAAAAATATTGGCAGTGCGGCAGCACCTACGGCAGGGCTTCATTTTACTAAAGAGTTACTGGAAAAGATTAAAGAAAAAGGTGTTAATATTGCTTATATTACTTTGCATGTTGGTTTAGGTACGTTTAGACCGGTTATGGTGGATGATGTTAAAAAGCATCATATGCATAGTGAGTTTTATATTATGGATGAAAAAACTGCTGATTTACTTAATAAAACGAGAGAAAATGGACATTTTATTGTAGCTGTTGGCACTACTTCTACAAGAACTTTAGAGACTGTTTACAGTTTATATGGTAAGTTTATGGCATGCCAAGGTTTTACGGATATTTTTATTTATCCTGGATATGAATTTAAAGGTATAGATAGACTTATTACTAATTTTCATTTACCTAAGTCAACTTTAGTTATGCTTGTTAGTGCTTTAGCAGGTAAGGATAATATTTTAAATGCTTATAAGATTGCAGTTTCAAATAAATATAGATTTTTCTCTTTTGGGGATGCGATGTTTATAAAGTGAGGCGATTATTTTGGTAATTGTGATTGGTGGGCCAACTGGTACTGGTAAAAGTGATCTTTCTTTATTTTTAGCGAAAAAATTAAATGGTGAAATTATTAATGCGGATAGTACGCAGGTTTATAAAGGTATGGATATTGCGACCAATAAAATAAATGATACTTTAGGTATTAAACATCATTTATTTGATTTTAAGGATTTAAATGAAGATTATAATGTTTGTGATTTTCAAAAAGATGCGAGAATGATTATTGATGATATTTTAAAAAGAGGCAAGACACCTATTTTAGTTGGTGGTACAGGTCTTTATATTAAGGCAGCTTTATATGATTATGAGTTTTCTTTAAAGGATAATAATACTTATGATAATTTTAGTAATGAAGAGGTTTATAATATGCTTTTAAAGATTGATCCTAAGACAAATATTCATATGAATAATAGGGTAAGGGTTATTAGTGCACTTAATTATTATACGGCTAATTTAAAACCTTACAGTGAAAAGAAGAAATCAGATAAATTACTTTATGATACTTTATTTATTGGTTTAGAGGCGGATAGAAATATTTTATATGATGTGATTAATAAAAGGGTTTCTAAAATGATTTCTTTAGGTCTTCTAGACGAAGCTAAAGCACTTTATGATAAAAAGATTTTCAGTAAGGCAGTAATGACACCGATTGGGTATAAGGAACTTTTTGAATATTTTGATGGTAAAGTTAGTTTAGATGAAGCTTTAGAAAATATTAAAGCGCACAGTAGGAAGTATGCGAAAAGGCAGTTTACATGGTTTTTAAATCAACTTGATATGAAGTGGTTTGAGGTAAATTATGATAATTTTGAGATTACGGAAAATGAGGTTTTAGATTATATAAAATGTGCATATCTTTAATTGGTGATAATTTTGAAGATATGCTCTTTTATTCCGGATAGTTATTATGATAATGTGTATAAAATTAATTATTTAAAATTATATGAAAGTGGTATAAGGTTTATAATTTTTGATTTAGATGGTACTTTACTACCTTTTGACGATATGTTTATTCCTGATAGTTTATTTGATTTATTTTTTGATTTAAAAAGTATGGGCTTTGATATTGGTATTTGCTCAAATAATAGTAAAAAAAGAGTAGAGACAGTAGGCAATTTACTTAAGGTTAATTATTTATCTAATGCGGGTAAACCTTTATGTGATTTTAAGGATGTTTCTTCTTTATTTGAGACTTTCGATTTTAATAATACGGTTTTTATTGGTGATAGTTTTTATTTAGATATGTTTTTTGCCTCTAGGTTTAATCTTTATAAAATTATGGTTAATTCTTTAAAAAATGATAATTTTAAATTTTTAGTTAGTGATTTTTTACAAAATAGTATTTGGCATAAGGTATATAAATTAGGTCTTAGAAAAGGACGGTATTATAAGGGTGTTAAGGAATGGTAATTTATGAAAATAATTATGCATATTGATGTTAATAATGCTTTTTTATCGTGGATGGCGGTTAAGCTTTTAAAAGAGGGCAAGTACGATATTCGCAATTCTTATGCGGTAATTGGTGGGGATGAGTCTTTAAGACATGGTATTGTTTTAGCTAAATCTTATCCGGCTAAGAGTATGGGAATTAAAACGGCACAAACTTTATTTGAAGCAAAAAAGTTATGCCCTGCTTTAAGAGTTTATAAACCAGACTATGCTTTTTATAAAAAAATGAGTAATGCGATGTTCAAACTTATTGAAAGTTATACTCCGGATATTCAAAAGATGAGTATTGATGAGTGTTTTTTAGATTACACGCCGGTTAAACATTTATATGGGGATGAGATAGAATTTGCTTATAAACTTAAAAATGAAATTTATGATAAATTAGGTTTTACGGTTAATATTGGTATTAGTTATAATAAGTTATGTGCAAAAATGGCTTCTGATTTTGAAAAACCTAATAAGGTGCATACTTTATTTAAAGAGGAAATTCCTTTAAAAATGTGGCCTCTTCAGGTAGATGATTTATTTGGTGTTGGTAAGAGGAGTGCTATAAAATTACATAATTTAAATATTCATACGATTTACGATTTGGCACATGCAGATGCAAATTTTCTTTATAAACATTTTAAAAATATGGGGTTTGAAATGGTTAAATGGGCTAATGGAGTTTATAGTGATTTTGTTGATAGTTCTACTAGTGAACTTAAAGGTATTGGTAATGAAACAACTTTAATTAAGGATATTTATGATAAAAGAGAGCTTGAGAAGTATTTACTTTCTTTATGTGAAAATGTTTGCTTAAGGCTTAGAAGAGAAGAAAAATATGCGTATGTGGTTGCGGTTACGATTAAAGATAAATATTTTAAAAGAAAAAGTCATCAAAAGAAATTGGTTAATGCGACTAATTTGACTGATGAAATTTATAAAAGTGCGGTTTCGATTTTATCGGAGATGGATATTAGTGATGGGGTACGTTTAATTGGAGTTAGACTAGATAATTTAACAAGTGCTTCTAGCTATCAGGTTTCTTTTTTTGAAGATTTAAATACTTTAGATAATAATTCTAATTTAGATAAGACTTTAGATGGTTTAAAAGAAAAATATGGAACTAGCGTGATTAAGAAAGCTTCTTCTTTAAATGTTTCAAGTAAATACTAATTTACTTATTAAATTATTAATGCTAAAATTATTTTAGAGGGTGATTTTGATGGATAAATTTTTAGAAGAAGATGAGAAGGTTTTATTTAAATTTAGGCCTTATTTTGAACGGTTTAAATTAAGACTTACTTTACTTATTTGTTTACTTGTTTTAAGTATTTCTATTTTAGTTTTGTTTATTTATTTAAAATGGATTTTTGGCCTTTTTTTTCCAATTTTTGGTATTGTTTTAGCTTTAAATTTTTTATTTAAAATTGATAGAAAAAGAGTTTCTTTACTTTTTAATCAAGAATATTTTATTACAAATAAAAGGCTTATTATTTATAATAGTTTAGAAGATAAGTATGAATACTTTTATTTAAAAGATTATGAGAGCTATTACATTGCAGGTTTTAAACCTTATGATTTGGTTTTAAAATTTAAAAAAGAGGATATTACTTTATTAATGGTTTCTGATTATAAAAAGGTTTTAGAGGTGATGCATGGTGAATGAGAATATTATTAAAGGCATTAGTTTGGATTTAGGACTTGATGTTTCTAAAGTTTCAAAGACTTTAGAACTTTTAATGGATGGAAATACTATTCCTTTTATTGCTAGATACCGTAAGGAAATGACAGGTAATATGGATGAGGATAGTATTAAAAAAATTAATGAGGTTTATGAATATCAAGTTAATTTACTTCAAAGAAAAGAAGATGTTATTAGATTAATTGATGAGAAAGGTTTACTTACAGATGAACTTAAAAGTCAGATTATGGCAGCGTCTAAACTTGTTGAAGTTGAAG
>CAKPAT010000081.1 GCA_934133155.1 uncultured Bacilli bacterium | reverse complement strand
CCACATAATTCTCCAAAAGGTGAAAGTTCTCAAGAAACACAAGTCACTGAAAAAACTCAAGAAGAAGTTTCAACAAAATCCAAACCTATCGCTAAAAAGTCATCCGAAACAGTTGTTGAAAAAGCTCAAGAGACACAAATAAATAATGAATACCAATCTGGATATGATGCTTTAGAAAAAAATAAAGCAGAAATTATGGAATTGCTGAAAACGGCAAGTGGTGACGAAAAAGAAGAACTGTTGAGAGATTTAACAAAAATTGAAGCATACCAAAATCAAATAAAAGATAAAGTAGATACGTCTAAAGGTAAAGTACCTACATCACAAGTAGAAACTAAACAAAGAGAAACATCTACACAAAAAGAAGAAAATCCGGTTTCTTTAAAATTAATTGAAGAAAATGAAGAGCTAGAAGAATACGAAGAAGAAAGAAACAAAATATTAAAGTCTAAACATTTTTCCGAAGAGCAAAAGTTAAGAATGCTTAAAGAATTAGAAGAAGAATTTGGAATATCTGAAGAAAAACATTCTAAATCACGTTAAATGTAGTATAATAACCATATGAAAGGAAGATTAATATGAATGATGAAAATAAAGATAAAATAACTCAATATAACAGAAATAGAGTATATTTAGCACATGATGGAAAAGAATTTGTAACTTCTGAAATGGCATCGGAATATGATAAACAATTTCCTTATAATAAAAAAATTTCTTCAGAAAAGTCATCAAATATGATAAGAATTGAAGATGGAATGTATAAAGACGAACAATATGACCCAGAAATTGAAGAAGGACAAAGTGTAAAACATAGATAAAACTTTAGTGAGTAAAATCATTAAAGTTTTTTTTAATAAAAATGTCGAAATTAGCACTCGTACTTGACAAGCGCTAACAAAAGTACTATACTTATTTAAGTAGTTGGGAAAACTACCAAAAGGAGGGGATAATATGAACGAAGAAAAAGCATATCAAGAAGGATTACAAAATGTTTTAGAAAAATATGGTAGAAACATCGTTGATGCTGTAAAAGATGGAAAACTAGACCCAGTTATTGGTAGAGACGACGAAATAAGAAGTGTTACTCGTATTTTGTCAAGAAAAACAAAGAACAATCCAGTTTTGATAGGTCAGCCCGGTGTAGGTAAAACAGCAATAGTTGAAGGATTAGCCCAAAGAATTGTAAAAGGAGACGTTCCGAATAGTTTAAAAAATAAAGTCATTTGGGAACTTGATATGGGTGCTTTAATAGCTGGTGCTAAATATCGTGGTGAGTTTGAAGATAGATTAAAAGCCGTATTAAAAAAAGTAAAAGAATCAGACGGCGAGATTATCATGTTTATTGATGAAATACATATGATAGTTGGTGCAGGTGCTTTAGAAGGTGCAATGGACGCTGGAAACATTTTAAAACCAATGCTTGCTCGTGGAGAAATTCACTGCATAGGTGCAACAACATTAAATGAGTACCGTAAATACATTGAAAAAGATGGCGCACTAGAAAGACGTTTTCAAAAAGTTCAAGTAAAAGAACCAACTGTTTTAGATACTATAACAATACTTAGAGGTTTAAAACAAAGGTTTGAGGTATATCATGGTGTAACTATTAAAGATAAAGCATTAGTAGCGGCAGCAACTTTATCAGATAGATATATCACAGATAGATTTTTACCTGATAAAGCCATAGATTTAGTTGATGAAGCATGTGCTACAATAAAAGTACAGCTAGAATCCGTGCCAACTTCTTTAGATACATTAACTAGACAAATAATGAGTTTAGAAGTCGAAAAAGAAGCTTTAAAAAAAGAAAAAGACGAATTTTCTAAAAACCGTATTAGTGAAATTGATGAAGAGTTAAATTCATTAAAAGAAAAAGAAGCTACACTAAGAAAATCATGGGAAGCAGAAAAAGAAATGAACAATCAAATTAACAAAAAGAAAAGCGAACTAGAAAAAGCAACTAGAGATTTAGAGTACGCACAGTCCCAATATGATTTAGAAACATCAGCCAGATTAAAACATGGAACAATACCAGCTTTAGAAAAAGAACTAGAAAGGTTAAAATCAGAAAACAAACTATCCATTTTAAGTGATGTTGTAGACGATGAATCTATCGCAAAAATAATATCTAAATGGACAAATATTCCAGTAAGTAAATTAGTCGGCGGAGAAAAAGAAAAATTATTAAATCTAGAAAATAACTTATCTAAAAAAGTTAAAGGTCAAAGTGAAGCCTTACATTTAGTAAGTGAAGCGATTATAAGAGCAAGAGCAGGTATAAAAGACCCCAATAGACCAATAGGATCATTTATCTTCCTAGGTCCAACTGGTGTCGGAAAAACCGAAGTGGCAAAAGCTTTAGCATATGAATTATTTGACGACGAAAGACATATGGTCAGAATTGACATGAGTGAATATATGGAGGCCCATTCAGTTGCCAGATTAATCGGTTCGCCTCCAGGATACGTCGGATATGATGATGGCGGACAACTAACCGAAGCTGTTAGAAGAAATCCTTACAGTATAGTGCTATTTGACGAAATAGAAAAAGCCCATAAAGATGTTTTCAATATTTTGCTGCAAATACTAGATGATGGCAGAATTACTGACTCACAAGGAAGAACAGTAGATTTTAAAAACACAATAATAATAATGACATCAAATTTAGGAAGTGAATATATTCTAGAAGGTGGAAAAGATGTTAAAGAAAAAGTAGAAGCAGAATTACACCGTACATTTAAACCCGAATTTATTAATCGAATAGATGAGATAATTATCTTTAATTCACTATCAAAAGAAACTATATATCAAATAATTGACAAAATAACCTCTGAAATAGAAAATAGGTTAAGCGATAAAAAGATAAAAATACATTTAACTGAAGAAGCTAAAAAAAGTATTATTGAAAATTCATACGACGAAAACTATGGTGCTAGACCTATAAAAAGATATATCAGTAAAAACATTGAAAATTTAATCGCCAAAAGCATAATTAAAGAAGAGGTAAAATTTAACTCTGAAATAACTATTGATGTAAAAGATGGAAATTACTACATTAAAAAATTGTCATAAAACTTATGGCAATTTTTTTTCGTCTAAAACTTTTTCAATAATAGAAAGTATCTTATTTTGATTTTTTAAAACAAGTTCAACTTTTTTATGTAAATCTTCTAAAATAAGCTCACTTTTCAAATCAATCTTATAATCATTTTGGTTTCTAATACTATCTTTTTTAGATGCTCTATTTTGACTCATCATAATAATCGGTGCTTGCACAGCCGCCACACAAGATAAAATTAAATTCAGTAAAATAAATGGATAAGGATCAATTTGATTTTTCTTAAATAAAATAGTATTAATAATAATCCAGCTTAAAAGGAAAGCTAAAAATAAAATGATAAAACCCCAGCTACCTGCAATAACTGAAAACTTATCCGCTAACTTTTCACCAAAAGTTAACTTAGAGGCCTCTTCCTTATCAACATCAATTGCAATCGGATTATTTGCCAGCATATCAATAATATCTTCCTTATCTTTTTGACTTAAATCTTGATTTAAAATCATTTGTACAATTTCCCTTTTATTCATCGAAATTCCCCCTTATTAGTATAAACCTAAATATCAAAATTAATCAATTTTTCATCCAAAATAGAATATAAATAAACTAAAGTCTTTTTCCCGTTTATCTTTTGAATATATTTTTTATAACCAGCAAGTTGTTTTAAATAAGCTTCATCATCGGTATGTTTAAGCTTATAATCCACAATAATATTCTCATTTTCTTTTATAATAAGTAAATCAATAATACCGTGATATTCAAAATCACTGGTATACATAAATTCATATTCTTTATATAAATCTATAAAGCCATATAAAATACCAGTATCAATAAAAGCCTTCACCTTGCGTGCCTCAAAATCACTTAACAGTGAATAATCAGGATTAGCAAAATCAATATTTTCTAAAATACTATGCATTCTAAGACCAAATTCAATATTATTTTTTTCTTCCTTAGTATTTAATTTACAAATCTCTTTAGAAAAATGCTTTTTCTCCAGCAATTCATTATTTAAAGAAATCTCACAAACATCAAGTTTATCCCTGCCAAAATCACCTAAAGCAATTTTTTTTGTAAAATTATAATTTTTAGTTAAATTAACATTTTTTAAATCAATAATTTTAATATATTTTTGAATGACGCCATAAGCCGAAGATAAAAAGTCGTTAAAGCATCTATACTTCACTCTAATGTCATTTCCCACAACCCCTTCATCCTTATAAGAAAGAATATTTTCATTTAAGCTAGTTACAATAATCATCTTTTCTCTCGCTCTTGTTAAAGCAACATAAAATAATCTCATTCTCTCAGAAATTTCATCAACAATATAACTGTTTTTAAGTAAAACCTTTAAAATCGTATTCTTAAGTTCTCCATCAAAATAAGGTAAAATAAAACCATACTTAGAAGAAAAATAAAATTTTTCTTTCAAATCACTGATATTAAATTTTTTACTAAGACCAGCATAATAACAAATTGGATACTCCAAACCTTTAGAAGTATGAATTGTCATAATCTTAACCGAATTACCACTATCTTTATTTAAAGAAAGCTTAACATCATAGCCATTTTCTAAAATATCTTTTAAATAATTATAAAAATCCAAAGGTGTAAATCCTAATTTATCACAGTTAGAAGCTGTTTTTAAAAGAGATTCTATAATAACCAAATGTTCCTCAATATTTTTATCCGTAACCATTTTTTGATAAAAATTAAACTCTTCAAAAATTCTTTCACATAAATCATGATTAGTAATTTCATTTAAATTAGACCTTAACTTCTGGCAAATGTCATATATTAAAGTTCCTTCATATTTACAAGAAGTAACAATATCAAAAATATCCTCATCATCCATATTAAAAAGATAACTGCGTGCAATTGACATAAAAGCAACTTTATATTCATTATTAAAACCATTTAATAGTAAAGAATAAATATTTTTTAAAAGTAAAATGTCAACAGATTTAGTGATCGCCTTATCCCTATAAATAGTTAAGGGAATATTCAAATACTCAAATATTTTTTTATACTTTTCAAAAGAAGAAGACCTATCAATTAAAATAACAAAATCATCATAAGAACACGTTCTTTTTAAATTAGTCTCCTTATCCATAATCTCAAACTTATTAACCTTATTTTTAATATCGGAAGCGATAATAAAAATCTCTGCTTCCTCTTTAGAAAAATCTTTTAAATCATCTTCATAATTATAAATTTCAAGTTTATAATTTTCCTCATTAACTTCCTCGTAAGCCTTATTACCATAAACCATTTGATGTGAAACCTTCTAATCAGCCCCACCGATAAAGCTATCCATAATCACATTAAAAAGCTCATTAATACTGCTTAAAACATCACTTCTTG
>CAKPAT010000080.1 GCA_934133155.1 uncultured Bacilli bacterium | reverse complement strand
TATGTAAGTAATAAATGGAATATGGATAGTGTTACAAATAAAACAGATATGTTTACAAATAGTGGTGTAACTGATGTGACTAAATCTGATACGTGTATGGAAGATGCTATTAAAGATTTAGTTGAATTAAGTATATCAACAACTAAAACGAGTAATTCTATAAAAGCTGTTGCTAATGTTTTTTATGCAAGTAGTGGAGTTAAAACTTATGAATATTCAATAGATGGAGTTAATTATATTACTAGTGATACTAATGTTTATACTTTTAATAATTTAGAAAGTAATAAGACTTATAAGGTTTATGTTAAAGTTACTACTAATAATGGCGGCAGTGCAGAGAGTAGTGCAGAAGTTACTACTGATAGTTTATCACCAGCAACTTTTAAAGAGGTTAATGATAAGGTTTTAATTAATTATCCTACTACAACTGGTTTATATAAAACTGGTGATAGTGAATATAAGGAAGGGAATATGACGAGTGATAGTGGCGTCGTTATTGCAAAAGTGACTGATGGAATAAAAACTGTTTATAGTTCATACAATAGAATTAGTGCTTAGGCACTTTTTTTGATATAATGTTTTGGGGTGGTTTTTTATGCCAGAAGATTTAAGAAAATTGATTTTAGATAATGATTATGTTATTTGTGATAGTTATAAGGATAAAAAAATTGTTAATTTTAATAATGAAATTGATTTTATAAATTGGTTTAGGGAAAATAAGAATAAGAAAATTGCTTTTTATGGGGATAATAGGTGTCATATCATTTTTGATTTTTTGATGTTTTATGAGAATTTACTTCAAAAGTTTAAAAAGAATATGAACATTTATAATGAAAGATATAAGGATCAAGATAATAAGTTTTTAAGTGAGGCTTTAGAAGAGTTTACAATTAGCAATAATGGTGGCAAGTATTTAAGGGCTACTTTAATTGGTATGGGTTTTAGGTGCTTTAAAGAGGGGGATGATTTTATTGCTTTGGCTTTAGCTTTTGAGATTTTTCAAACTTCTATTTTAATTCATGATGATATTATTGATAAGGCTTTTAAAAGAAGAGGTGTGGATGTTATTCCTTTAAGGTATAAGAAGATTTATGATAGTCCTATTTATGGCAATGAAGATTTTAAGGAAAATAGGGATGATTTTGCTTCTTCTATGGCTTTATGTTTAGGTGATTTGGGTTTTTATTTAGCTAATGAGATTATTATTGATAATTATAAGGATAATGAAAATTTTGGTTTACTTTTTAAGTATTATAATGACGTGGTTATTAAAACGTGTTATGGTGAAATGCTGGATGTTTATTTACCTTTTTATGGTAAGTATTATGGCAATGAAGATTTATATGATAATGTTTTAAATGTTTATAAGTTAAAAACGGCGTGGTATTCGGTGATTGGTCCTTTTTGCTTGGGTGCTATTTTGGGTGGTATTAATGTTAAAAAGTTAGAGGTTTTAGAGGATATTTTTACTGACTTAGGTGTGGCTTATCAAATTAAAGATGATATTTTAGGTATTTATGGTGATGAAAGTGTTACTGGTAAGACTAATTCTGATGTAAAAGAATTTAAACAGACTATTTTATATGCTTATGGTTTAAATACGGAGTATGCTGATTTGATTTATGAGGCTTACAGTAGTGGTGATATTTTAAAGGTACAGAATTTATTTAAGAAATGCGGTGCTTTAGATTATGCTAATAAAATGCTTGAAGATTTGTTTAATAGGTGTATGGAAAGGATTTCTAATTTGAGTTTTATTTCTTTAGAAAATAGGAGACTTATTTTAGGGTTTATTTTATATTTAAAGGTTAGGGTAAAATGAAAAGGTTTTTATTAATTTTGGTTATTTTTTTAACTGGATGTTCAGTGGATAATTATACAGGCAGAGATGTTTATAATTTTTTAGAAAGTAAAAAGTTTGATTATAATAATTTTTATGCGGAGTTTTATGATAGGAATGTCAGTGATAAGGATAAGACTAAAATTACTTTAGCGATTAAAGATAATGATTTTTATTATTCTAATTCGACTTTTGCTTATATTAAAAGCGATAAGTTTTACTGTTTGGATTTAAATATGAATATGTATTATGAGATGGATAATTTTGATGATTTTGATATGGTCTTTCATATTTTTCCAAGTAAATTAGATGGCTTTGAAGCGTATGACCATGGTTTTAGTAAAGTTTTTGGCAAGAAATATTATTATGAGTCTTATCATATTGATAGGTATAATGTGAGCTATTTTTTTAAAGGTAATGATATTATTTATATTAAAAGTGAATATGCAGATAGAAGTATTTTGTTTAAGTTTAACTTGATTAAAAAGGAAGTTTCTTCTTCTTTGTTTGAAATTCCTAAAAATTTTGAGTTTGCTGAATAGTTTTATTTAATATTTCATTTAATTATGGTAGAATAACAAGTAAAGGAGTTATGATTTTATGAAAAAGTTTTTAAGTGTTTTAATTGTTTTTCTTTTTATGACATCTAATGTTTCAGCTATGGAAGTTCCGCATTTTTATTCGGAAAGTGGCGAGAATGTTACTTTAAAGGATGATGTGGATGGTTCTTTAGCTTTAGCGGGCAATATTTTAAAGAATGATAAGAATGTTAATGGTATTGCTTTTATGGCTGGAAATGACCTAGAGTTTACTGGTAAAAGTGAGTATTTAGCTTTAGCAGGTAATACGATTAAGATTGCTGGTGATGTTAGTAAGGATGCTTTTATTGCTGGTAATTCGGTTAATATTTCTGGTAATTTAAATAGAGACGTGATTATTTTTGCGAGTTCTGTTATTGTAAGTGGTAATATTGATAGAAATGTTAGTATTTATGCTTCTAGTGTGGCTTTAGATGGGGCTAATATTAATGGTAGTGTGAAGATTGTTGCTTCTTCTTTAACTGTCACTAAAGAAAGTAATATTGGTAATATTTCTTATCCTTCTGATGCTGATGTTAATATTGAAAGTGGTGCACATGTTGGAGTGCAGACGAAGACGGATGCGATTAAGGCTAGTACACCTAATTTAGGAGATATGTTTATTAGTAAATTATTTTCTTTTGGTTCTACTATTTTGACTTTTGCTTTGCTTTCTCTTGTTTTAGGTAGACTTTTTGAGAGTATTCAAAGAAATTATGAAAAAATGGATTTTAATAAAGGTATAGAACTTTTTACTAAAGGTTTAGTTTTCCTTATTTTAATTCCGATTATTAGTCTTTTGCTATTTATGATTGGCTTTGGTTTTGCTTCTGGCTTACTTTTAATTGCTTTATATGTTATTTTCATTTATTTATCTAAAATTTTTGCAGGTTATTTGCTTGGATATAAGATTTGGCAAAAATATGGTAAGAAGGATATTAATGTTCTTTTAGTTGGAATTCTTGGCTTATTTATTATTGCTGTTTTAAATCTTATTCCTGGTGTTAGCATGCTTGTTTCAATATTTACTTTATTTATTGGTCTTGGCATTATTTGCGATTTATTTAAAAGGTCTTAAGTTTCTTCTTAAGATTTTTTTCATATAATAATTTGGGGGTGGTTTAATGTATAAAATTTATCAAGTTAAAAATGGGGATACTTTACAAAGTATTGCGTCTAATTTATCGGTTTCGCCTTTAGTTTTAGCTGATATTAATGGTCTTATGCCTTCGGCTATTTTAAGTCCTGGTGATTTTATTGTTATTCCTAATGTGTCTGATAATATTTATTTTGATAAGTATACAGTTAAAAAAGGTGATACAATTTATGAGATTGCTAAAAATAAAAATATTGCACCTAGTCAACTTTTAAGGTTAAATGGGCTTGGTGACAATGATATTTTATATATTGGTCAGGAAATTATGGTTCCTAGAAATGATGTTTTATTTTATATAACTTCTTCTGATGATACTTTAGATGATGTTTATAAAAAGTTTAATGTTTCTTTGGATGAGGTTAATAAGCAAAATAAAACGATTTATTTAACAAATGATCAGCTCATTGTTTATAAAAGGTAGATTTACTATCTTTTTTTTAGTATAATAACTTTCCTTGGAGTTGGTATTTATGGAAAGTTTCGACATATCAGATTATAGTGATTTAGTTAATTATTCTTTTAAGAATTTAATTTTTTTTGGTATGCCGCGCGATGATGTACTCGCTTTAATGGATAAACTTTCCTATTATAATTTGCATTTAAAAAAAATGTGTGTTGAAAAATCTTCTTTAATTGAAGATTTATATATTTCTTCTGATATTTTAAATATTTTGTATGGTGGAATTTTAAATAGTGGTGAGAAAAAGCCTATTTTTAAAGTATCAGATCTTATAGAACTTTCGATGTCTGACCTACTTTTGTATGATAAAATGACAAATGAGTTTATTAATCAAATTATAGATGCACTTACTGTATATAATTTTAAATTAAAAGGTTTTAATGACGATTTAATAAAATTAAAAGATCTTTATTTAAGGCAAAATGAGCTTTTAAGTTTACTTGATGAAAATTTTTGTGAGATAAGAAGACTTAAAGAAAAGCAAAAAGTTTTAGAAATGTCTAGATAATCTTTGTTATTTGATATATAATTATTTGCAGGATGTGATATGATGAAAAAATTAGTTGTTTTATGTTTTGCTTTTTTATTTTTACTTACTGGATGTGGAAGCAGGACAACTTATGATGAGATAAGTTATGAAAAACTTAATAATATGCTTGATAGTAAGCAGAGCTTTATTTTAATGATTGGTAGAGAGACTTGTAGTGCGTGCTCTTCTTATAAGCTTACTTTAGATAGAGTTATTTCTGATTATAATGTTGATGTTAAGTATATTGATTTAGATAAGCTTTCTGATAATGATGAAAGTGAGCTTATTGCTGAGTTTCCTTTAACAGGTACTCCACAAACTATTTTTATTAAAAAAGGTGTGGAAGAGGATACTCATAACAGGGTTGATGGTAATTTGAAATACAGTAAAATTGTGGAAAAATTTAAAGAAAATGGTTATATTAAGGGGTGACGTGAATGATTGAGGTTTATGATGAATCTAAATTTCCTATTTTAAGAACATATTGTGAAAATTTGACTACTAAAAAGTATGTGACTAATCCGGCTATTGCCCGTGAGGATGAGATTAAAAAAACGATGATGGTTTTACTTACTCCGGATAAATCTGCTTTATTAATTGGTAAGGCGGGTATTGGTAAGACGGCTATTGTTGAAGGTATTGCTTATAAAATTCAAAATAATGATGTACCTAATGCTTTAAAAGGATATACTATTTTAAAAATAAATTCTTCTTCTATGAAAGGTTCTATGGAGATTGATGGAAGAGTAGAGTCTATTACTAATTTGGTAGTAAATGAGCTAAAAAAAGCTCCTAGAACTATTTTATTTATTGATGAAATTCATACTTTAATTGGTGGTGCTTCTGATGGACCGATGGATTTAGCTAATATTTTAAAACCAGCTTTAGAC
>CAKPAT010000079.1 GCA_934133155.1 uncultured Bacilli bacterium | reverse complement strand
TTAAGTAATTTTAATACATCAAACGTTACTAATATGGATTCTATGTTTTATGGTTGTAGTAGCTTAACTGGCTTAGATTTAAGTAATTTTAATACCTCAAATGTGACAAATATGTATAAAATGTTTTATTACTGTCAAAAATTAACTGGACTTAATTTATGCTCATTTGATACTAGTAAGGCAACAAAAATGGATAGTATGTTTGGTTATACCTCTCAGCTTACAGCTGTTAATGTGGCTTCTAAGTGGACAACCGCTAATGCTACTGTTGCTGATATGTTTACTGGTAGTAGGGCATCAGAAGTGACCGTATTTAATACGTGTGAGGAAGCTGTGGTTACTGCACAAAGTCTAAAAAAGACTATTGTAACTTCTGGCGAGGGACTTTATAAGGATACCTTAGAAGACAATAGGTATGTATTTAAAGGCGCTAATCCTAATAATTATATAGAGCTTGGAAGTGATATGTACAGAATAATTTCCGTTGAAAGTGATAATACTCTAAAAGTTATCAAAAACAAAACAGAGTTGATAGATGCTTTTGATCCTATATCAAACAGATATGATGCGGGTAATTATTGTAGTGGTACATATGAAGGAAGCTATTCAGGATGTAATGTTTGGGGTAGTATTAGTACAGTACTCGATAAAAATTTGAATAGCGTTACTACTTGGCCAGATTATTATGGTAGTTCTAACTATTATAAACTTCCTACTAAAGAAGCTAGTATTAATACTTATCTAAATTCTACTTATTATAATCTTATGCCTAGTGAAGCTAAAAATAATATGGTTAAACATGCTTTTAATATAGGTGGTGTTGATTTTACTGTTTCAGATACAAGTATTAAGGCAATGTATAAACAGGAGTCAGAGTATAAATGGGTAGGAAAAATAGGACTTGCTAGTATAACTGATTATATGAATGCATCACTTAATGCATCTTGCTCAACATCTTTACAAAATAATATGGAGAATAAATGTAGTTCTGTAGAAACATGCCCATGTGCAAGCGATAATTATATTGGTCTTGGCCAAAAAGTTATTACTCCAATAAGGCAGGATGCAGCACCACGAACAACAGTTATTACAATAGGTTATGAAGGTAGACTTATAACAAATACTGCTGACAGTACTTCACAATATCCTTACAAAATTTATAAACCAACATTTTTCTTATCTAATAATGTTAAAATGTTGGGTGCTGGGACTGAAAGTAATCCTTACGTTTTATCATATTAAATAAAGATATTAGGTTTAGAGGATTATGAATAAAATGCTTTATATAAAAGTAAATAGATTTAATTCTTAAAATATTTCTTTATACGTCTTAAAAGAAAATATCAAAAAGGAAATAGGTTAGTAATGAGGATATTAGGCTATGACATATACGAGCAGATAAAAATGGTAAATATTTTACCTCGGTGTCACTTAATATTCCCATTATTTGCATATGTACGCTTAGACCACCAAATGATAGGATCATGACGGTTAGGACACATTTTAGTTTTAGGGGAATGGCTTCTAGGCTGATATATTTTAGGCCTTGGGTCATTTCTATGAAACCGTTTAGAATGGCTTCTATAAAGTTATCTAAGTTTATGTTTTTATTAATTATCGTGGTAACAACTAGACACATGGTTATTACTCCTAATATTAAAAGTAAGGTGTTTATGCTTTTGGTTAAAGCTTCGGTTATTATTATTCCGAAGTTTTTATTTTGCATTCTTTTTTGGTGCATGAGGTTTATGGCTTTTTTTAAACTTGTTTTGGTGTTTTCTTTGGGACTTGGGTGATACGAACGCATGAACAGGCCTATTATTATGTTTCCAATATAATGACAAAATAGGATTAATGGGCCAACTTCTTTATTGTCTAGAAATATGGTTGATACTGTTCCTAATATAAATAGGGGGTTGGCAAAACAGGTAAAGCATAATATTTTTGTGGCTTCATATTTGTTTATTGTTTTATTTTCTAATAGTTCTTTGGTGTATTTGGCATTTGATGGATTTCCAGATATAAGGCTCATGATGAAGATAAAGGCACATTCTGATTTTATTTTAAATAATTTATTCATGATGTTTTTGGTTAGATTTCCAATTAATTCTGGGAAACCATATTTTATTAATAAATCTGATAGGACGAAGAATGGAAATAAGGATGGGAATATACTTGATTTGAATATGTTTAGGGAAAAGGCTACAGAGTTTAGGATGTCGCCCCCGTTTGTGAGTACTTCATATGATGTAAAAAGTAATATGGTCATTATGGTTATGCTTACTATTTTCACTTGTATCACCATTATTTTTTTATGTTTTTGATGTTTAAATAATGATATTTTGGTGAAATTTGAATAGAATGAATTGATTTAGTTTGTTTAAAATGTTATTTTTATTATGGTGATTATATGAAGAAACTTTTTAAGACTGTTTGGAGTATTTTTAAAGATAATTTTAAGTCTTTTATTATTTTTTTGATTGTTTTGTGTTTTTTGACGGTTAATTTACCTTATTATATTGATGCACCTGGTGGTCTTATGGATACGAAGGATAAGGTTAAAAGTAGTGATAATTTTAGTTTGAGTGGTTCTTTAAATATGGCTTATGTTACGGAAATTCATGGTACTATTCCGACTTTGATTTGGGCTTTGATTGATAAAAATTGGGATATTTCTAAGGAAAAAGACACTGTGGCTTCTGGTGAGACGGTTGCTGATAAAAATTATCGTAATAAGGTTTTGCTTAAAGAGTCTAATGATTTGGCTTTGAAATTGGCGTATGATTATTCTGATATTGATTATTCTTTGGAAAATGTGAAGATTTTTATTACTTATGTTGATGAGCTGGCACAGACTGATTTAAAGGTTTCTGATCAAGTTTTAAGTATCGATGGTAATGAGGTTTTAGATAAGAATATGCTTTTTTCTTATATTAAAAGTAAGAGTATAGGTGATAAGGTTACCTTAGAGGTTTTAAATGATGGTAAGAAGTATAAGAGAAAGGCTACTTTGATTGATGTGAATGGTGAGCCTAAAATTGGAGCGATGGTTTCGGAGACTTTTGATTTGAAGTCTAGTCATGATGTTTCTTTTGATTTTAAGGAGTCAGAGTCTGGCTCTTCTGGGGGTATGATGCTTACGCTTACTTTGTATTGTTATTTAAATCATATTGATTTGACTGGTGGTAAGACGATTGTGGGTACGGGCACTATTTCGGAAGATGGCACTATTGGTGAGATTGCTGGTGTGAAGTATAAGCTGATTGGAGCGGTTAATAAGGGAGCTTCTTTGTTTATTGTTCCTAAGGGTGATAATTATGAGGAGGCTAAAAAGGTTAAAGAGGAATATAATTATGATATTGATTTGATTGCGGTAGAGACTTTTGATGATGTTTTGAAGTATTTGAAGAATGTGTGATTTTAAGGCATATTCTTTTTTTAAAGAAAATTTGGACTTGATGATGTATGTTTATTTTAGGAGGTGGTTTTTAGATTGATTTTCCTTTTACTCTTAAACGTGATATAATTTAAGCGTGAAAGGAAAATTATTATGGATTATGAAGATAAAATTTTGGTTTTATTTAAAAATGGATATTTAAAAACTTCTGATGTTACAAAAAGCGGTATTCCAAGAATTTACCTTACTAAAATGGTTAATGCTGGGAAAATTGAGAGGGTTTGCCGTGGTATTTATGCTGAAAAAGATATTTTGACGGACGAGTTTGTGATTTTGCAAAATAAAAGTAAGTATGCGATTTATTCTAATACGACGGCTCTTTATTTGTATGGCTTTTCTGATAGGGTGCCTATTAAATATGACATTACTGTTAATAGTGGGTACAGGGGCTCTTTACAGGAAGATAAAAGAGTTTGTTTGTTTTATACTGACAAGAAGTTGCTTGATTTGGGGGTAAGCTTTTTCAAACTTCATTCTGGCAATGTGATTAGGGTTTACGATTTGGATAAAACAATTTGTGATATTATTAAAAATAGAAGTAAGATTGATGCGGAGATTTTTAATAAGGCTATTAGAATGTATTTTTATTCTAATGAAAAGAATACTTTGAAGTTATATGAATATGCTAAAAAAATGAATATTTATAAAAAGGTACGAGATGTTTTTTTAGTGTTTTCTTAAGAATAGTGATAGGAGGAGTTTATGATTAAGAATAGGGATGGTTTGAAAGCTAAAGCTTCTAATTTGTCTAAAAAATTTAATATACCTAATAAGTACTTAATTCAAAGTTTTATGTTTGAAGCTTTGGTTAAACGTATATCTATGTCTAGATATAAAAGTAAATTTATAATTAAAGGTGGTTTTTTACTATCTGCGATATTTGGCGTTAATTTAAGAAGTACGATGGACTTAGATACTACTATAAAGGGATTAAGTTTAGACAAAGAAACTATAACAAGTGTTTTTAATGATATTATTAACATTGATTTAAACGATGGAGTTTGTTTTAGAATTGAAAATATTAAAGATATTAGGGAAGAAGAGGTGTATTCTGGTTTTCGGGTTAATTTGTTTGCTGATTTTGACGGACTTAAAACTAATTTACTGGTTGATATAACTACTGGTGATGTTATTACTTATAGAGAGGTTAATTTTAAATATAATACTATTTTTGATAATGGTGTTATTGATATTTTGTCTTATAATTACGAAACTATAATTGCTGAAAAGTTTGAGGCAATTATAAGTAGGAATATTGATAATACAAGAATGAAAGATTATTATGATTTGTATATGTTTGTGAATGCGAAGTGGAGTGATATTGATAAGGATTTGCTGAAAGATGCTATTTTAAATACTTCAAGAAATAGGGGTACTGTTAAATATATTAACGATGCTTATAAATACTTAGATTTAGTTTCGTCTGATGAACAGTTAAAAATTTTATGGGATAATTATAGAAAGCATTATGATTATGCAAAGATATTTCGTTTGGTGAGACGGTTAATGCTTTAAAACAAATAGTTCAAATACTAGATTTTACTTTAGTAAATGTATAAAGTTTACTGGTTTGGCGTTATGTAATATGTATATGATGTGATAGTTTAACTATATATTTCTTATTTACTTCTTAACTAAGAATTTTTAATTTTTTAGTTAAAAGGTAAATTTTCCATTTGCTCTTAAGTGTTTAATTATTTAAGTGTGAATGGAAATGCTTGTGAGCATAACTATTGTGTTTAAGTATATTTATGAAAATTGTGATTTTATTTTTTTGATAGTCGCTCAAGAAAAATGTGTAAAAATGTCAAAAATAGGCTGGAAAAATGTGTAAAATTAGTTTGAAATGGCTGGAATTTTGTGATGAAATGGTTTTGATAAAACAAGAATGCTTAATATTTATAGAGATGTTGGTATTTTTTGGGAAAAAATAAAAAGTTTCAAATATTCTTTAAAGTAAACAAAATAGTCTAGATTAAAATCTAGGCTTTTTGAAAAAATATTTACAAAAGTGAAAAAAAATATTGAAGTTTATGGAAAACTATTGTATAATTAATTTGCAGTTGTCTCAGTAGCTCAGCTGGATAGAGCAACGCCCTTCTAAGGCGTGGGTCAGGAGTTCGA
>CAKPAT010000078.1 GCA_934133155.1 uncultured Bacilli bacterium | reverse complement strand
CAGTAGCTCAGCTGGATAGAGCAACGCCCTTCTAAGGCGTGGGTCATGAGTTCGAATCTCTTCTGGGACACCATTTAGAAATTTAACCCTTGTTTATTCAAGGGTTTTATCATATAAAAAGGAGGGGTTTTATGAATTTAAAAGATATTATTAGCATAGATAATAATGAATATTTGGTTATTAGTAAGGTTTTGTTTGAAAATAAAACTTATTATTATTTAATTAATATGGAAGGCAAGCAAACTGTGATTACTGATGATGATAAGAATGAAGTTACTGATGAAAATTTAATTCATGTTTTGCTTCCAATGTTTTTTGAGGTAGCTGCTAATTATATAAAAGAGAAAAGGGGAGAATAATATGTCAAAGATTAAAGATATATTTGCAAGAGAGATTTTAGATTCTAGAGGTAATCCAACGGTCGAAGTTGATTTAACTTTGGAATGTGGTATTTTGGCTAGAGCTTCTGTTCCTTCTGGAGCATCTACTGGATCACGTGAGGCTTTGGAGCTTAGAGATGGTGATAGGCGTTATAATGGTAAAGGGGTTTTAAAAGCGGTTAACAATGTTAATACAATTATTAGAGATAATTTAATTGGTATGGACTGTTTGGAGCAAAAGAAAATCGATAATTTAATGATTAGTTTAGATGGTACTTTGAATAAAAGTAATCTGGGGGCTAATGCTATTTTGGCGGTTTCTATGGCAAATTTAAAGGCTGCTAGCTCTTATGAAAATAAACCTTTATATAAGTATTTTAATGATAATATTTTTATGCCAATAGCTATGATGAATATTTTAAATGGTGGTGTTCATGCAGATAATGGACTTGATTTTCAAGAGTTTATGATTATTCCAAATGCTTCTAGTTTTAAAGAAAGACTTAGAATTGGTAGTGAGGTTTTTCATAAATTAAAGGAGATTTTAAAAAAAGATGGTCATTCAACTAATGTTGGAGATGAAGGCGGTTTTGCACCTAATATTAATACACCTTATGAAGCTTTAGATTATATTGTTTTAGCAATTAAAGAGGCAGGATATGTAGAAGGCAAGGATGTTAATATTGCTTTAGATGTAGCGGCTAGTGAGTTTTATAAAGACGGTGTTTATGTTTTAAAAGGCATGAATAAGACTTTTAATAGAGATGAATTAATTGGTTTTTATGAAAAGCTTACTCAAAAGTATCCAATTGTTTCTATTGAAGATCCTTTAGATGAAAATGATTTTGAAGGTTTTAGTGAGATTACTAAAATATTAGGTGATAGGGTACAAATTGTTGGTGATGATTTATTTGTTACAAATAAGGTGTATTTGCAAAAAGGTATTGAACTAAAAGCTGGTAATGCAATTTTGATTAAACCTAATCAAGTTGGGACTATTACGGAAATGCTGGAGACAATTGAACTTGCGAAAAAAAATAATTATAAAACTATTATGTCACATAGAAGTGGTGAGACTGAAGATACGATTATTGCTGATTTAGCTACTGGTCTTAATTTGGGCCAAATAAAAACAGGTTCTCTTTCGAGAACTGATAGAATGTGTAAGTATAATAAACTACTTAGAATAGAAGAAAAGATGTCTTAATTTTTGACATCTTTTTTGACATTCATAATGACTGGTAAGATTATTGGTCTTCTTGCGGTATGCAAGTTTATGTAATTTGAAAGTACATTTATTATTTCTAGTTTGACGTCTTGATAATTTGTGCCAGTTTTGATTTTATTATTAATGGCGTCTTTTGCTAGAGCTTCTAGTTTTTTTAGTAAAGCAATATTATCATTTACTAAAACAAAGCCTCTTGTGATTATATTAGGGTATCCTAATAGTTTGTTATTTTTCATATCTATATTACATATAACTACGACTATACCGTCTGTGGCCATAACTTTTCTATCTCGCATTACTGCATTACTAATATCACCGATTCTGTTACCATCGACATAACTATTGCCAGCTTGAACATGTCCGCCTCTAGTTATTTTCCCATCTTTCATGACTAGAACGTCACCATTGGTTAAAACAAATGTGTTTTCTTTTGGAATACCACATGATATTGCTATATCGGCATGTCTTCTAAGCATTCTATATTCACCGTGGAATGGCATAAAATATTTTGGATTCATAAGTCTTATCATTAGTTTTAATTCTTCTTCACATCCGTGTCCACTTGTGTGAATATCACTTAAAGAGCTTGTGGTATATACGGTAACTCCTTTTAAATATAATTTATTTATTGTACGGGAAATACTTAAAGCATTTCCAGGAATAGCAGATGATGAAAATACGACGATGTCATCATCTCTTAATTTTATATGTTTGAATGTGCCACTTGCTATTCTACTTAAGGCAGCTAGTGGTTCTCCTTGACTTCCGGTACATAATAAACATATTTTATCTGATGGAAGTTTATTTGCTTCTTCTGGTGTGACAAATATATCTTTATGTTTAATGTAACCACCTTGGATTGATATTTCTATATTGTTTTCCATACTTCTTCCAAAAACAGCTATTTTTCTATTATGTCTTTTACATGTATCTACGATATGTTTTAACCTATAAATGTTAGAAGCAAATGTGGCTATAATAATTCTACTATTATGTTTTGTAAATAATTCTTCTAAAGCGTCGTCTACTTTGGATTCACTGTTGCTCATTCCTGGATTTAAAGCATTTGTACTATCACTTAATAATAAGGTAACTCCGTCTTTTCCAAGTTTGGCCATTTTGTGTAAATCAGCTATTGGACCGATTGGAGTAAAATCAAATTTAAAGTCTCCAGTTGTTACAACAGTGCCATTTGGTGTATGAATTACTATACCATGGGAATCTGGAATAGAGTGGGTTGTGCGGTAAAATTCTACACTGCACTCTTTAAATTTAAAAATATCGTCTTCATTATAAACATATAAATTATTATATTTTATGTTTCTGTCTTCAAATTTTTTTCTTATTAGTGCGGCTGCTTGATTTGGAGCATAAATAGCTGGTATGTCAACTAGTTGGACTAAAAATGGGATTGATCCTATATGATCTTCATGACCATGAGTTATAAATAGTCCTTTTATTTTTCTTTCATTTTGTTTTAAAAATGTAAAATCTTGAATTACATAATCTATTCCCATAAGTTCTCCACCTGGGAAGATAACACCCGCATCAGTAATAATTAGTTCGTCATTATGCATTACACAATACATATTTTTTCCGACTTCCCCAAGTCCGCCTAAGGCGAAAATGTAGGTTTCGTCTTTATTAAAGTTCATTATAAACTCCTTTCTAAAAAGTTAAAAACTGACTATTACATTATATCTTTTTTTTTACTTTTTAGCAAGTTTCAATGCCTTATTTTTTGACGCTTGATTTTGTTTATATTCTTCATATGGATATAAACGGCATACATCTTCATTTGATATTTTAAATTTTTTTATGAATTGGTAATTTGAGCATATTAAAAGATAAAAATTTTGGGTGGATATTTTATAGTTTTGTGAGGCGAGGAAGCATGCTCTTGAGTAGATAATGTTTGTGTTAAACATTAAAGATTTAGGATTTTTTGGAATTATATCTTCTATTCCATAAATTTTAAATTGTCTTATTTTTTCTTCAATTGTTTCTATTGGAAGGGAAAATATATTTGGAAACTGGATAGTGATATAAATTATTTCTTTATGTGTATAACCTAAATTTTTAAGTTTATTTAACTTATCTTCTATTTCTTTTTTATTTTTATAAAGTATTCGAGGAAAAACGATAATAATTGTTTTAATTTGTTTTTTTGTGTATCCAATAGTAATTAGAAAATCTATTTGTTTTTTTATTTCTTCTAATGGGTAGGTGAAAAAAGTTTCCCATTTTATGGCAATTTTACTAATTTCTTCTCTTGTAAAGTTTAGTGATATAAAGTAATTTTCTATTTCTTCTATTTTTTCTTTAGAAATTTGATATAATTTTGGACATTTTATTACATTTTCTTTTGTTAGATTTAATGAATTTAAATATTCTGTTTTTTCTTCTAATTTTTTAATATCCATGGTGTATAATTCAGGTACTAGGTACATAACTTTATTTATTTCGGTCTCAGTTAAATTTTTAAAGTAGTTTCTTCTTTCTTCTAATTCTTCTATTTTTTTAATATATATAAATGGATTTTCTGATGTTATAAAGCCAATTTGTCTTTCTAGGTAGCCTTTTTCTTTTAGGTAGTTTCTTTTTTCTTCTAATGTTTTTTCATTTAAGGCATACATAGTAGGTAGCTTGCTTATCATTTTATTTCTTTTTGATTTAGAAAAATTTCTTTCTAAAAAATATTTATTTATATTTTTAATTTTATTGTGGGCTTTTTCGTAATTATAAAAATTGCAGTATTTAATTATATTTAAGGCGTCTTTTTCTTCAAAATCACATTTCATTAAGAATTCTTTTAATTTGATAATATCTCTAATAACATTTTCTTTTATTTTTTCTAGATTATCTTTGGAAATTTGCAGTAATTTAGGAGATACTGAAAATAATTTATCAAAATCTAGATTTAAAAATTTTAGATATTCTATTTTCTTTTTTAATTCGTGAATGGATATGGTGTATAGATCAGGTATGACGCTTGTTAGCCTATTTATTTCATCTTCTTTAAAGTTTAGCTTTTCAAGGAATTTTCTTCTTTTTTCTAAATCTTCTATATTTGTAATAAAAATATAATGGTTTTGTGACAAAATATAGTTTATTCTTCTTGCATTATAACCTTTTTCTTTTAAATAGTTTATTTTTTCTTTGAATATATTTGGATTTAAAAATAGGACTGTTGGAAGAGTGCTTATTATACTAATTATTTGAGTCCTGCAGAAGTTTTCTTCTATAAAATAGTTATCTAATTTTTTTAATTTTTCTTCGGCTTCTAATCCTGAGCATTCAATTATTTCTTTGACAGTTTTTTCTTTAAATCCATATTTTCTTAAGTGTTTTTTTATTTCAAGTATTTTTTTTCTTGTTTCTAAATTCATTTTCTTCCTTCTTTTTTAGGGCTTATTATAACACTTTTTTCTTCCTTGTCAAATGTGTTGAATTTTAAAGGAATTTAGTGTAAAATTTAGAGTATAGGTGATAGATATGGGTATATTTGATAAATTTAAAAATCTTTTTAAAAAAGAGGAAGAAAAAGAGGTTAATGCTTATGATGAAGGACTTAAAAAGACGAGAAATAGTTTTTTAAGTGCTTTAAAGGACTTAAATATGAAGCATAAACTTGTAAATGACGAATATTTTGATAATTTAGAAGAAATTTTAATTATGTCAGATATTGGTGTTAATACAGTTATGGATATTATAGATAAACTTAAAAAGAGGGTGAAAAAAGAAAATATCACATCTTCAAATGAACTTGAAGAGATTATTGTTGATGAGATGTTTATTATTTATGTTAATAATGATATTATTGTAAATAAGATTAATTATAGTGCTGAAGGTCCAACAGTTGTCTTATTTGTTGGAGTTAATGGTGCGGGTAAAACTACAACTATTGGTAAAATGGCTTATAAGCTTAAAGGTGAAGGCAAGAAGGTTTTACTTGTTGCTGGTGATACTTTTAGGGC
>CAKPAT010000077.1 GCA_934133155.1 uncultured Bacilli bacterium | reverse complement strand
ACTTGTAACAGATAACATTTTGTTCAATTTCCTCTATTACTGATTTTGGAACTTTTGCCATTTCATATGTAAAAATCATATTTAATCTCGGATTGAAAAATCCAACTTTAGTTATACCTTTAAATTCTGACTTTCCTGAATGTTGTCCCATAATCTAATACATTAGTAACTGTAATGTTTGGTTAGACCTTGGCTTATTCTTAGATACCTTAAAATCCCATAATGTATCTTCTGTTAAATAATCTCCATCTCCACAATCGACAACATCGGGATATCCTGATGGCTTAAATGTAAATCCATCTTTTGTTATTGGACCATATTTTTGCCAAAAGCATATACTTCTATTTACCATAATTTGAATATTTCTCACAGTATCTGCATTTGGATTTGTATCTGAAGCTGTTTTAACTGATGGTGCGGTTATTGTTGACCTAAACCAAACATCAAATGTAACTATCTTACAAGCATTAATAATTGATTTCTTGTCTATTCCACGAATGTTTTTTAAATACTTGTTAGCCTCTTTAAAAGCTTTTTTTTGTCCATGTATTTCTGCAAATTTTGCTCCAGCAAGTGAAAATGCAAAGGCCCTTTCGGCTGGTGCTTCTATCACAAATCTTGTAAGATAGTCTACCGCAAGCCCCACTATTGATGAGTTTATATTTTCTGCTTCGGCCAGCACATTGTTGTCATTTATGTCTATTTGTTTCATTTCAGAAGGCTTTAAGTATCCGCCATATGGTTGCTCTATTTTTTTATTCGCATTGTTACCGAGCTCATGTTATATATCGTTCCTTTCAAATATAATTTTACTTATTATATTGTATTTTTTCAATATGTGAAATATATTTTTCAATGAATATATAAGAGATTATGTACTTTTTATGGTTAATTGCATTCAAATAAAAACAACCGCTAAGAGACGATTAACTCTATTCGGTTGTTTTTTGATGTATTAACTTTTAATTCATAATTTTTATTATTAATTGTTGTTTTAGCTTCATTTATGTCGTTAAACATGTCATTTACGTATCCGTAATTTTCATTATCACCGGATTTTGTATATACTATTATGGTATATGTACCTTTTTTAAGGTTTGCTACATTTATTTTACCGTTATACCATGCATATTTTTTTGAAAGGTTATCTAGTGAGATTACATCATATGTTCCTTTTTCTATGGTGTCTATATTATTATTTATTAAATCAAAGGTATTTATATTTTCTAAGTAAACTTTTCTTTCGATATTTTCTTTATTTTCATAAGATACGCCAAAGTCATATGATGTTCCTTTAAGGACAAGATTTTCTCCTTCAAATGACATATCGTCATAGTCATTAATCATGTTTCTGAATGTTGGTGCCGTTTTATTTGTGATTAATTTACTGTCTCTGACGCTTAATGTAATTGCTTTATTTTTAGCTTTCAAATTAACATAGAAACTATAGCCTCTATCACTTGAATTTTCTCTTTTATCTATAGGACTATTCATTATATTAGAAAATAATTTCTCACTATAGTATGTGTCGTTTTCACTTCGCATATAAAGGTCATAATCACCTTGTTTTATATTTGATAAATCGATCTCGCCTTTAAACCATGAGCCACGATAATCGTTTCCGTTTTCTATTCCTAAGTCAAATGGTAAATTTTCTTTCCATCTATCTACGTTTATTTTGTATTCTTCTTTTGTGTTTTGGTTTTTAAGTATTAATGTGAATGTAATATCTGAAGATAGTGAATTATCAGTATTTAATAGGGTTAAGTATCCACTTATTTCATATTTTTGACTATCTTTATTCCATTTTATTTCTTCTAAATCGAACTCGGAATTTGTTTCTTTTAAGGTTCTTTTAACGACTGTGATGGTGATTGTTTTAGTTACTGTTTGTTTATAGTTATCAGTTACACTGTAGGTTACTTCATATTTACCTTCGTTTTTAGTATCTACTTCATTTTTGGTAACGATTATTTTATCGGTTATATTACCATCTTCTGGGTCATAAGCGGTAACTCCTTCTTTTTCATTAAAGGTGCTATTTAGATATATCATTTTGTTTTGAGCATATATTGTAGGATCTTGGTTAGCGATTACTTTAACTATGATTGTTTTTACTACCTCTTTGTTATATTTATCTTTGACACTATAAGTTACTTCATATTCACCTATGATGTTTGTTTTTACTTCGTTTTTGGTAACAATTATTTTATCTGTTAGATCGCCATCTTCTGGGTCATAGGCGGTAACTCCTTTTTTTTCATTAAAAGTGCTATTTAGGTATATTACTTTATCTACAGCATTTATTATTGGATCTTCGTCTTTTGTTACGGTAACATTTACTACCTTAGTTATACCTTCTAGTTCGTATGTTACTTGGTATACTCCCGGTTGATTTGTGTCAACTGTTTTCTCATATGTTAATTTTGTAGTTGCATCTTCATCATCAATAAATGCTTGAACGTCTTTTAAATAATCAAAGGTGGTATACTGTTTTACCGTTTGATCTACCGCGTTTATTACTTTTTTAACTTCACTACTTACTGTTATTGTTACTTTTTTACTTTGATGGAAGTTATTTTTATCACTTACGGTATATGTTACCTCGTATGTATTATTTTTTGATGTATCGACATTTCCTTCATATGTTATTTTATCTGTTATATCTCCGTCCTCATTATCATAGGCGGTGACATTTTCTTTGTAATCAAAAGTACTACCAAGTTTTACTGTTTTATCACTTGCAGTTATGATGGGCTGCGAATTTTCGACGTATAAATCATCTTCGGAAATGTAACCATATACTTGATTTTTATCAGCTGGGAGATCAGTATATATTTTATAAAAAGTGCCTTTTTCTGATGTTACTTTATCAATAACATTTGCAGATATATTGTATATATTAAAATAATTATTAGGGTTTTTTATTGTATAAAGGTAAGTGCTGTCACTTTTTTCTGGTTTAGAGTAAACTTGTAACCATACTTTACTTATTTTAGATGCACCAATGGTATTTGCACCGTTATCTTTTCCGCCGAAGCTTTTATCGTTTCTATAAGCATTTGCAGCCATTTTTTCACCCCAATATGGGTCGGTTGCATACATAACGTTTTTACCGCTAGCTTTATTTCCATAGTGACTTCCGTAATAATATTTACCGGTTACTAAATCATATGATGTTCCTGTTTTTTTTGCAAAGTCGAAGACGGAATCTTTTGGTGTGTTATATGTGATTGCACAGTCATAGGCACAGCTATCATATGCACCATAACCAAATAAATTATTTTTATCCATGGCAATTTTACTGGTTCCATTTGCACTTTCATTCATTGCGGTTGAAAACATCATTAAGGCATTTACTCCATAGGTGTTTTGGGCATCTATAAAGGCGTATCCCAAGCCATACATTTTAGATGTTTCTGATGTTAAACCTTTATTTTGAATGATGGTGTCTAAATCACTTGCGGTATATCCAGTACTTGAATGGCTTGTTAAATACATATAGTAGTTATAATATGGATTTGATGGATTAACACTATTTTTAAAATCACCAACGATTATATTATTTGAATAGCTTAAATTTCTATAATCTTCTAACATTTTAGTAATACTTGTATAAAAGTAATTACCATCAAAGCTATAATATTTAGTGTTTTCATTCATGAATTTAGGGGCTGTTCCTAAAGTTATTTTACTTGATGGGTAACCGGCACCATTATAATAAGTGTAATAATGTTTTAGTTCACCATTATTTTCATTTGTGTAATATGTGCCAAGATTATTTGTTACAGGGGTTGTCCATTCGGAGTCACCTGCTATCCATACTTCTTTACCATTATAATTTATTTTGTACCAAGTGTGTCCGTCAGCCTCTGTTTTTTCGGTATAACTAAAGTTGTAATTACCACTAACTGTTCCTACTTTTGCACCACTTAATGATGGTTTATCTCTTAAACGAATTCCACTACCATTTATATTGATGATGTTTGAACCAAGCAGTGATATAGGTGTAACAGTACCATTATCAATATCAGTGTAACCAATAAAACCACTTATCATGATTTTTGCTCTACCATTTTCATATCCAAGTAATGCAGCGTCTGTTCCATAGTTACTGTGTGTACTTGTATAAGAAGCTGATGATGAGCTTAGTTGATATAATCTATAAACATTTCCTGGTTTAAATTTAAATATTGCATATTTACTATCAATGGGGGTACCATCTTTATAAATTGTTGCAACTTTAGTAGCACTTGAATTTTGATTATTCATGATTTTTAAGGCTTCTTCATAAGTATTATAAGTACCTATTACTTCATTTGACGCTGTGTTATCAACCATTTCTACAGTGTAGCCTGCAAATGCCATATCTTTAAATGCAAAAAATGTTATTAAAAAAAATATTAATTTTAAATGTTTTTTCATATACACCCACCCCATCTTAATCACATTATAGCATTTTTCTTTCTTTATTGATAGGAAAATAAAATTCATTTTGACACAATTTGACATTTACTAAAAGTGGTTGGTGTGCTAAAATACTTTATAAAAGAAGGTTTTTGTATGCATGAAAATTTAAAAATTATTTTTAAAGCTTTAACTCATCCAGATAATAAATTATCTTTAATACCTAATTGGCTTAGTTTTTCGAGAATTATTGGTGGCATTTCAATACCAATTATGAGTCTTTGCGGTGTGCCTTTTGTGGTTTTACTTTCTTCTCTTTCGTTTTTTGCTTTAACAGATTTTTTAGATGTTAAACTTGCTAGATATTTGTGCAAGGGTGAAACTGAAGGTGGGGCTTTATTAGATGCGGTTTCAGATAAAGTATTTTCAGTTGGGCTAATTGTTGGTATTTTAGGGGTTAATCCTGTTTTTCTAATTAATGGGGCTTTAGAATGTGCGATTGCAAGCATTAATTTTAAAGCTCGTTTGAATGGTCTTGAACCTAAGAGCAATAGACTTGGTAAGATTAAAACATGGCCTTTATTTATCGGTATAGTTATGGCTTATTTTGGTGCATCTTTAGATTTTGATATTTTACTTAATATTTCTACTGCTCTTAGTTTAGTAACAATTCCACTTGAGGTAGTCAATATTAAAGAGTATAAAGAAGCGGCTACACCTAAAGAGAAAATTTTAGAACATAAAGAAAATGAAAAAAGAGAAGAAAATGATTATCAAGATAAAATTTCTTTAGATAAAACTTATGACTGCCCTATTATTTATAAAAAACATACTTTAGTTAAAAAGCTTGGAAAAAGACATCATTAAGATGTCTTTTTTAGTACTTTCTCTCTTTTTGAATTAGTTCTTATTATTTGTCTATTATACTAACGAAAAAAAAAGACTTTTTAAAGTCCTAATTTAAATATCATATAAACAAGTGCAAATATGTATATTAAATAAAGTATCCATCCGTTTATCATTTCAAATTTTGTTGATTTATATTTGATGCCTACAGCCATTGTGGCAAGTACTCCACCAATTAATCCACCAATATGAGCCCAGTTATCTATTCCGCTCATTGTAAAGCCTAATAATAAGTTAAGGACAATTAATGGGATTATTTGTGATTTTAATGTTGTTCCTAGGTAGGCTCTATAAT
>CAKPAT010000076.1 GCA_934133155.1 uncultured Bacilli bacterium | reverse complement strand
TTGAAATTTTTTGAATAAATTTTAATTTTTTTCTAATAATACTATTAAGAAAAAGAAATGGAGGTGCTTAATTATGTCAGAAAAACAAAATAAAAATAATAAGAAAAACAACAATACCAACAAAAATCCAAATAATATTTTTCTCTAAAAAAGCACTCAAACTCATAACAAACGTTGTAATCCATGGTATCTTTGTATCATCCATGCTTTGATAAATCTCAACAAATTTTGGAACAACAAAAAGCATAATAAACGTACCAACACCAATCGCAATTACAAAAATAATTGCCGGGTACATCATTGCTGTAACCATTGCTTTTCTAGTAGAATCAATTTCCGTAAAATACTGTTCCATATCATCAAGAGTTTCAGGAAGTTGTCCAGTCATTTCAGAAGTTTTAACCATATTAATTAAAATACTCGGAAACGCCTTCCCTTGCCTAGCTAAGGCCTCACTAAAACTTTGACCAATAGATAAATCATAAGCAATACCCTCTAAAATCATTTTGTAAGTGCGACTTTTAAACTGCTTAATCAAAATCTTAATAGCATCAGCAAGTGGAATACCTGCTTTAATATAAGTAGAAAGCTGTGATAAAAAGAAAACTAAGTCCTTAGTCTTAAAATGAGCTCCACCACCTGTATGCTGTGTCTGCATAATTTGAATAAATTTATTTGTGCGAATGCTATAAATAGTCGCATTTTCACTAAGTAAAAAAGAATAAACTTCCACCTTAGATCTAGCCATAAAATAACCTTTTACAACCTTACCTTCACTATTTCTAATAACATACTCATAAGTAACTTTATCCTTAGACTTAACCGCATCTTCACCATCATAATTAATACTCATAGGTACTGCATTTTGATATTTCTTCTCTAAATTACCAGAAAAAAGTCCACCTTTTTTCTTTGCCTTAGGTGCTACACTTACATCATCCATTTTTATTGCAGAATCATAAAGTCTCGCATCAGAAGAAATTACCACTTCTTCCACCGGCTTTTTCTTCTTAAAAGGTGAAATCAAAACATCTATGAAAACTTTAATTCCCAAAATAAAACAAGAAAAAAACTTTTTCATGACTCCCACGCCTTCCTATTCTTCTACACTAAAATAATTATAGCATAACTAAAACCAAATGCAAAACTTTTTTAATAAAAAACATATATTAATTATAAAGGGGAGTGAATACTATGAACTTTTATAATCCATATTACATAATGCCCGCACGTAGTGGAGGTTTACTTAATTTTCTAGGAAACAATATAAACTTAAGTACAATATTAAGTGGTACACAAAAAACATTAAACATCATAAATCAAGCAATCCCAATCGTAAAACAAGCTGCACCAATGTTTCAAAATGCCAAAACAATGTTCAAAGTCATGAATGAATTTAAAAAAGTAGATACTCCATTAAAAGAAAAAAAACAAGAAGTAAAAAAAGAAGAAACAAAAAATAATATAAGCGGTCCAACATTTTTCATTTGACCGCTTTAATTATTTTGTAACTTCTCTTATCAAAAACCTCATACTCATATACCTTATAACCTTTTTCATTTAAAAACTCTAAAAGTTCAAAAACATCAGTATGTGTCTCTAAAATCAAAGTATTATTCAAATCAAAATCAAGTATTTTTTTAATTTCTCTAGTTCCCATACCCGCAATCACAATAACTGCATAAGTAATATCAATACCCAAAAGGCCATCATTAATAATATACTTAACATTAGAATTTGTTTTTTTAATATTATCTAATGCCTTAGCCATACACTTTTTAGATTTATCTATAGCAAGGCAATCACAATTTTTAACCTTATCTAAATAAATATCTAAAAGTGCATGATCTGCCCCAACATCAATAACAAAACTTCCATTATCAATCAAATCCGCAATAAACAAAAGCCTTTTAGAAATACTAGTCACCTAAATAATCCTTTAACTTACGGCTTCTAGAAGGATGACGTAACTTTCTTAAAGCCTTAGCTTCGATCTGTCTAATTCTTTCCCTTGTAACACCAAATAATTGTCCAACCTCTTCCAAAGTCCTAGGTCTACCATCTTCAAGACCAAAACGAAGTCTAATAACCTTTTCCTCTCTTTCAGTAAGCGTAAGTAAGACCTCTGAAATCTCGTCTTTTAAAAGCTCATTTTCCGTATAATCTTCAGGACTCATATTAGTTTCGTCAGGAATAAAATCACCCAAATGAGAATCATCCTCTTCGCCAATAGGAATCTCCAAACTAACCGGTTCTTGACTAATCTTATAAATATCCCTAATTTTTTCAACACTAGTGCCCATTTTTTTAGAAAGTTCTTCTTCAGTAGGTTCTCTATTAAGTTCCAAAGTAAGTTGTCTTTCAACCCTCGCTAATTTATTAATCGTCTCAACCATATGTACAGGAACCCTAATAGTTCTTGCTTGATCAGCAATCGCTCTAGTAATAGCTTGTCTAATCCACCAAGTAGCATAAGTAGAAAACTTATAGCCCTTAGAAACATCAAACTTTTCAACAGCTTTCATAAGACCAATATTACCCTCTTGAATAAGATCCAAAAACAGCATTCCTCTGCCAACATACCTTTTAGCAATACTAACAACAAGCCTCAAATTAGCTTCAGCAAGCGTAGCTTTAGCGGCCGCATCATCATTTTTAATCCTATCAGCAAGTTCTAACTCTTCTTCAGTAGTTAAAAGTTTAATCTGACCGATTTCCTTTAAATACATTCTAACCGGATCATTAATCGTCAAATCCTTAGACAAAAGTTCAGTATCAAGTCCACCACTAGTCGTATCTTCCTCTTCTTCGCCTTCAGAAACAATAGTAATATTATTCTCATTTAAAGCATTATAAAGATCATCCAAACTATCAGCATCAAGTTCTAAACCCTTTAACTTTTCCGCAAGTTGCTCATAAGTAATGCTGCCTTTCTTTTTACCTTCCTCAATTAATTCCTTTTTTCTATCTTCAAAAGTTTTTATTTCTCCAAACATAATCTCATACTCCTTTTTTTAAATCAATAATTTTATTAGCAATAGATGCTTGTTTAAGAGGATCCGTAACCTCACTAATTTTAATTTTTAACCTCTTAATCTCATTTTGTACATTATAATCTTTAATCACATTAATATAATCTAAAATTTCATCACTTGTGCATTCATCATTATTATTCTCCAAATTAACCTCTTTTATAACTTGTAAAACTTCTGGATCACACTGCACATAATCGATAAATTCTGCCTCACTAATAGACTTATATTTTTGATAATAATTACTAATATCTCTCGCCAAATACCTAAACTTCTGCGTCGGCATAAAAGTAATTTTTTTATCATAAAGTTCAATCGCTTCCGGCTTTTTAAGCATAAAATAAATCAAACTACTTTCCGCTTTCTCATACTTACTTTTAAAAACATTATCATTTTTTAAAACAGGTTTCACCTTTTCATTACTAGTCAAATGATTTCTCAACACATCTTCTGAAACACCAGTTTCTAAAGAAACTTTTTTAATCGTAACCTCTTTTAAAATATCATCATCAATCTTATTAATCTCCGAAATAACATCTTTAATATAATTAGTCGTTCCAAAAGGATCAGTTAAATTCTTACCTTTTTTCAAATAATTAAGTTTAAACTCCATCATACTAATAGGATGCTCTAACTTAGTCAAAAAAGCATCTTTACCATATTTTTTTATATAATCGTCCGGATCTAAATCCTCTTCTAACCTAATAACATCAGGAATAACGCCAATATCAATAAGCTCATTAGAACATGCCATAGTTGCCTTAGCACCAGCCTCATCACCATCAAAGCACAAAATAACCTGTTTACCCATTCGCTTAATCAAATTAGCCTGCGTTTTAGTAACCGCCGTACCCATAGTAGCAACAACATTAGTTACACCAATCGTATAAGCCCGTATAACATCCATAAAACCTTCCATAACAATAATTTGATTTTTAAGTCTTGCACTACCTTTAGCTCTATGATAATTGTAAAGTAAATCACCTTTCTTAAAAATCTCCGTCTCCCTAGTATTTATATACTTAGAGTTATCTTCTTTATTATAAATTCTTCCACTATAAGCCACTACTTGTCCATCTAAATTATATAAAGGAAACATAATCCTATTATAATATAAATCCAAATATCCTCTATCACTTTTACTAACCAAACCAGATTTTAAAACATCTTCATCTTTAAAATTTTTAAGCAAAATCTTTGAAAGTTCATCTCTGCTTGTAAGTGATAAACCAATTTGAAACTCCTTTATAATATCATCATTAATACTTCTTTTATTTAAATACTCTCTTGCCTCTTTACCAAAAGAAGTATTAATATTATTCATATAAAATTTCAAACTTAAATCATAAATCTTATATAAATCATTACCAGTATCTATTTTTTTAATCGACCCAATATTAGTCTTAATACCACCAATATCAGCAACCTTTTTAACCGCTTCAGGAAAAGAAACATTTTCATAATCCATAATAAATTTAAAAACAGTGCCTGTTGCACCACAAGAGAAACATTTATAAATTTGTTTATCCGGAGAAACACTCATACTTGGATTATTATCATCATGAAACGGACAAACCCCAAAATAATTTTTACCATGAGGCACAAGAGAAACATACGACGATATTACATCAACAATATTAACACTATTACGTATTTCCGCAATTTGTTCTTGCGATAAAGTATTCATAATATCATCTCCCATATATTAATATACGATTTTTTTACCAAATTTCCTTTTTTTCAGACAATTTTTATCATATTTTAACACATTTTTTCAAAAATCAAACAAAAAACTAATGAAAATCTCACTAGTCTTCTAAATCAAACCTCATTTTATCAATATTAAAATTCTGTATAACCTCATCATCCGATAAAGCCCTGTCATAAAATCTTACACTATAAACCTTACCTTTAAACTTTCCGGCCCACTCATCTAAAATACTGCCCTCTGGATTACCGCCAATAATTAAATATGTATTTTCACTAGGAAAACAAGTAGTTCCAACCTTTTCAATAAAATACCTTTTATTATTTTCATAAAACACCACCATCTTACTATCATAACTGCCAGAAAGAAAGTACTTTTTAGAAATATCGATAGTATCCATTAAATCTCCATTCCCATTTTTATAGCTATTGTTAGTATTATGCATTAAATAATTTCCATTTATACAAACTTCAAAAGTATTCTTTTTCATTTCATCATAAGAATAAAAACCATAACCACCACCTTCGAAATTATTAAAAATATAATTATAACTATCTTTATATTTTACTTCATCATACTTAAAAACAATCTGCATTGTAATATTGTTATAGTTATACTCACCCATCAAAACATAATCATCCACTCCATCAAACTGCAAACCATTACTTGTATCAATGCTATCAAAATTTTTCAAAATGCCATCTTTACCATTACCGCTAATATCTAACCATTTACCATCATCTATACCAGTTTCATAATCATACATAACAAGTAACCCATTTGTCACATAACCAAGTTTTCCTGCACTAATCGTTTTAACATTGCCCTTAGCTTTCAAATTAACATTTGTATTAAATGCAGCATATCCAGTCAAAACACCAAATAATAAACAAATACAAATCATAAAAATTC
>CAKPAT010000075.1 GCA_934133155.1 uncultured Bacilli bacterium | reverse complement strand
TGTGCAGGTTAATGTTCCAAGTTTTGCAATTGCTGATATATTCCCTTTGTTTGTTACTTCTATTTTGTAATAAATGTAGTCACCTGGTTTTTCCATTTGTATTTTAAAATTAGCTGTATTTGATGTATATGATGTTTCTTTCTCTACAATATTTCCACTATAGTTCTTTTTTTCTATATTGGTTATTTCTATATTCCAGTTACTGGTGATGGAAGAAGTGCCACTTATATTTAATTTACTTGAAAAAGTAGCGTAAGATATTACCATTAGTGATAAGAGAGTTAATGCGATTATTAATAGTTTTTTTTGCATATTTCACCTTTCTATACCGCATAATATATATTTATACGATCATTTTTTTATATAAAAAATGTTACAAAATCTGTCTTGTAACATTTTCTTTAGTATGTATAAATTTATTAGTTCTATTATAAACGGCCTTTTAAAACTTTTATAAATCTCTTTGTAAGCGCAGGCTTTGCAAACTCTTTTTCCAAAGCTAATATGCTTTTTTATTTATTGTTTTCGTATCTTTTTTGTCTATATTATAATTATATTCTACATCAACATCTTCATAAATTATAAACTTTTTTTGACCTAGTTTATTTATTATGGCGATTAATTCTTTTACGATAGTTTCTTTTGATTTTTCGTCGTTTATAGGTAATGCCCTATAATGTTTCAATTTTTCATTAAAATTATTAAAGATTTCTTTATTACCATTCATATCAGAATAAAGCTCTAAGGCTAAAGAGGCTTTAAAAATAAATTTATCATAATTGCTTTTTAATATTTTCATATTTTTAAGTATTTCTTTACAGCTCTCCATGAACCAAACATACCAACTAATATACCGATTGCTAGTAAAACTATTGAGGCGGTGTATACGAATGGTACAGGCTGAATTAATTTTATAAATGGTGAGAATAAATAACCATTAAAGTTTTTATAGATTGCTGTATAGCCATAAACTGTTGTTATTATTGGGATGATTGAACCTAAAATGCCTAGTATTAAACCTTCTATAATAAATGGTATTCTAATATTTAGGTTAGATGCACCAATTAATCTCATTATTCCTATTTCTCTTTGTCTTGATGATATGGTTATTTTTATGGTGTTAGAAATTAAGAATGCGGTTACAATTATTAGGGCTATTACAGCACCAATGCATATTTTATGAACCACTTCAAATACTGATATTAATGATTTAACCATGGCTTCACCATATTGAACTGATGTTATTCCGTCTATTTTTTTGACAGAATTTGCAACATTATCAATTTTTTTAATATCAACAACTTTTATTTGAAAGGTATTTTGTATTGGGTTTTCGTCGTTATCCCAGTTTTTCATTATGCTATCGAATACTTCTGAGGAGTCTCGCATTTCTTTGGTTATGGATGCTTTTGATTCAAATTCATAGGTTTCGACGTTATCTATCATGCTTATTTTATCTTTTATTTCTTCTATTTTTTTATCGTCGGCACTGTTATCAATAAAGGCTACTATAGTGACATCTTCTTCAACTAGTTTTGTGAAATTATCTACGTTATCTGATAAGACTATGGAAACGGCTACTACTATTAGGGTTATTGTAATACATGATATTGAGGCAAATGATAAAGAAAAGTTTCTAAATACGCCTTTAAATGCGTCACGGATATTTCTTCCGATTATTCTAAATGTTTTCATTAGGCATACGTCCCTTCTGGATAATCTTTTTTAACTCTTCCAGAGTCTAAAACAATTACTCTTTTTTTCATTTGTTTTACTATATCAATATCGTGTGTTACCATGATTATTGTTGTTCCTAGCTTGTTAATTTCGCTTAAAACATTCATTATTTCCATTCCTGTGTTTTTATCAAGATTTCCTGTAGGTTCATCACATATTAGTAGTTTTGGTCCATTTACTATGGCCCTAGCAATGGCAACTCTTTGCTGTTCACCACCGGATAGCTGGGCTGGATAGTTTTTAATTTTATGTTTAAGTCCAACTAGTTCTAGTGCTTTTATGACTTTTGAATGGATCTCGTCTTTGGGCACACCAAATATTTCTAAGGCGAAGGCGACGTTTTCGTATACTGTGGATTTTGGAAGTAGTTTAAAGTCTTGAAATACTACACCTATTTTTCTTCTGATTTTGTATACTTTTCCATTTCTTAGTTTTCCAACGTCTATTCCACCAACGATTATTTGCCCTGATGTTGGTTTTTCTTCGCGGTAAATCATTTTTATTAATGTGCTTTTACCACAGCCTGTTGATCCTATGATAAAAACAAATTCCCCTTTTTCAATTGATAGACTTAAATCTTGAATGGCGGTTACGCCGGTTTTATAGGTCTTTTTTACTTTATTCATTTTTATTAAGTCCATATTTTCACTTCTTTCTTTTTATTTCATATGTATCGGTAACGATTATGAAGGCATCTGGGTCGATTTTTTTTATTCCTTCTGTTGCCATGAAGTAATCTCTAGTTGGTATTGCGCATATTAACATACTTAATTTAGATGATGTGTATCCACCTTTTACGTCTAATATTGTTAGTCCTTGATTTAGGTTAGTTATGATAAAATCTTTGACGTCTTTTTCTTTTGATGTGATTATCTGCATGTTTTTGTATTCAGATATTCCAAGTATTACTCTATCACTTATGTAACCAACCACGTATATAGTTATTATAGAATATAGGAATGATTGCCAGCCATAGACTAGAGCACCACACATGATTATTGGGCCCTCGGCGATAAGGTTTGCTTTGGAAAACTGCATTTTGCCATATTTTGATAAAATTTGTTTTAAAACATCACTTCCACCAGTTGTGAAGTTGTTTTTTAATATAAGTCCACTGCCAAATCCAGATAATACAGCTCCTGTTAAGGTTATTACAAGTATCTCGGTATTACCAAAGTCGACATAGTCTGGTATCCAATCTGTTATTTTTATAAATAATGGGTAAAGAATTGAGCCTAATGCGGTGTTTTTTGTTTTTTCTTTTCCTAAAAATACCAAGCTCGCAATTAGTAAGATAATGTTTGCCATGAGTATTAGTAATGAAGGGTCTATTTTAAGTAGTTTTTCAGTTATTATTGATAGGCCACTAACACCGCTTATTAAATGATTTGGTTTTAAGAAAAGGTTGAATGCTATGGCAGATATGAGTACGCCAAATATAAATATTAGGTATCTTTGTAATTTGTTTGCTTTATTTACCTCTATAGCTATTTGTTTGCTTTTTTCTTTTTGAACAAAGTTAAAAATCATGTTATACCCTCCTAAGATTACTGTTTATAAATTTATCTATATCGCCATCTAATACTTTATTTACGTTTACGTCTTCGGTATTGGTGCGGTGATCTTTAACTAGGGTATATGGGCACATGATGTAACTTCTTATTTGTGAACCAAAGTTGATGTCGTCTATTTCTCCTTTTATTTTTTGTTTTTCTTCTTCTTTGTTTTTGAGTTCTAATTCATATAACTTACTACGAAGTATTTGCATGGCTTTGGCTTTATTTTGAACTTGGCTTCTTTCATTTTGACATGTTACTACTATTCCTGTTGGAATGTGTGTTATTCTAACAGCACTATCAGTGGTGTTTACTGATTGTCCACCTGCTCCACTACTGTGATATACATCTATTTTTAAATCTTTTTCTTCAATGTTTATGGTAACGGTATCGTCAATTACTGGTGTTACTGTTACTGATGCAAATGAGGTATGTCTTCTTTTTCCAGCGTCAAATGGTGATATTCTGACTAGTCTATGTATTCCTTTTTCATTTTTAAGATAACCATAGGCGTTTTTACCTTTAACAATGAATGTTACGCTTTTGATTCCAGCTTCAAGTCCGTTTTGGGTATCAACTATTTCTAATTTATAAGATTTTTTTTCACAGTATCTAACATACATTCTATAAAGCATATTAGCCCAGTCGCAGGCCTCTGTTCCACCTGCACCTGAGTGAATTTCAATTACAGCGTCATTTTTGTCATATTCACCGCTTAATAATATTTCGGTTTCAGCATTGGTGATTTGAACGTTTAGTTTTTTACTTTCATCTTCTAGAAAATTTAAACTTTCTAAATCATTTTCGTCTACTTCTTTAGACATTTCTAAGTAGTCTTCGGTTTCTGTTTTAATGTTTTGAATGTTTTCCAAAATTTTCTTTTCACTGTTAAGTTCGCTTATTATTTCTTCACTTTTTCTTCTATCATTCCAAAAATTAGGCTCATTTGTTTTTTCTTCTAACTCTTTTATTTTTATTTTTCTTTTTTCAGGGTCAAAGTGACCTCCATAATTCATTTATTTTTTTTTTGTACTCTTCATATATACTTATAATTTCTCTTTTTTCCATAGCTTTCTTCCTTTCTTACTATATCTTTAATTATATCAAATTTTATACATTTTTACTACCGCTTTACAGGTTAAAATTTTACTTAAAAAATCTAAAAAAGTCGTTTTTAACTTTTTTAGATCTTAGCTATTAAAGTAACTTTGGATTTTTATAAGCAAAAAATAATTGACCTAACGATTTTAAATTATCAGTTTTTTTATAAAATTGTTTTTTTAAGAGTCCCTACACCAATTTATATTACAGTTTTAAGGATAGAAACTTCTTTTATACTATTTCTATAAAAAGAAAAATTTCCTATATATGTTATGGTGTCGATGAAAGTTACTTTGTGATTTTACCATATCTTTAGTTTCAAAACAAAGTTCACCCTTACTATAAATATTGTCTTTTACTTTCAGATTTATGTCTGTATTAAATGTAATATAACTTATGGTTAAAATTAGGATAAATGATAAAGCTAATACTGTATTTTTCCTTCGCATTTTTTAATACTATTTTTATGCATTTAACATACTGCCATACGTTAAGTTTTTGTTATTTGAATATCTCAAAAGTAATATTTATGCTTAACAATACACTATTCAATCCAGTTTACAGTAGCACTAGGGGCACTCCAAGGGGAATTAGAAATACTGTTTGCTGGTTTATTTATATTTATTTCTTCTAAATTGTACGCCTCATCAAAAGCACCTGCTTTAATTTCTTTTATGCTTGAGGGAATGTTTACTATTTTTGCTTTTGTTTGATGTAATGCTGATATGCCAATTGTTTCTATTCCATCTGGCATGTTTATTGTCCCTGCATTAGAAAATCTTAATGATTGATACGAAAGGTTTTTAATGCCATCTGGGATATTTAATACGTCAGTGTATTCTCTAGTGGCGTAAGAATTTAACGATGTGTAATCAATTTCACCATCTTCATTTTTATCATATATAAATGCATCTTCTTTTTTTAAACTATTTAAAGAAAATATACCACCTTCATATTTAATATTATCTAAAGAAGGAATTTCTGTTAAATAATTTTTCATGAAGGCTCCACTTCCAATTTTTTTGAGAGTTTTTGGAAATGTTAAAGATGTTAACCAATTATCATGAAATGCTTCTGCACCTATTTCTTCTAAGTTACTTCCTAATTTTAAATTAGTTATGTAGTTACCTGAAAATGCAAAATCTCCAATAGATATAACAGTATCTGGTATTACAACTTTTTTTAATCTTTTGTGATCAAATGATTCCTTTTTCTGCCAGTATGTAGAGCCTATTTTTGTAACTGTTTTTCCTTTTATTTTTTCTGGTATTATCACTTCTGACCCGCATGTTTCATCATAGTTTGTTATTGTTATTGTACCATCCCCATTATCTTC
>CAKPAT010000074.1 GCA_934133155.1 uncultured Bacilli bacterium | reverse complement strand
AGCTGCTGTTTACGCATCTTTTGAAACAGGAGTAATTTTAAAAGCAAAAGGTAATATTAAAGCAACTGACGAAAGTTGTTTTACTATAACTGATAACGGTGACGGTACTGCATCTATTGACGATTATGACAAATCATGCGGAACTAAAGTGAAAATACCAAATAAAATAAACGGACTTACCATAACAAAGCTATCAGATGTACCTATTGTAGCAAGTACAACAAAAGGATTTGCTAATAAAGATATTACTAATGTATGGTTTCCAGATACATTAACTTATATTGGTAATATGCAATTCTTTGCTGATAGAATAACAGAAATAGATATACCTGATAGTGTCACTTATATAGGAGAGCAAACGTTTTCGGGAAATAAAATAGAAGGTGAGTTGAAGCTTCCATCAAATATAAAATCAATTGGTGAAGTAGCTTTTTACGGCAATAGAATTACAAAATTAGTTATTCCAAATACTATTAAATATTTAGGTAATGGAGCATTTACTGGTAATAATTTAATGGGTGAAGATAAATATGTTTATGGTAGAAATAGTGATGGTAGCATAGATTATACTACATTAAATTCATATGCTAGTAAAGATACAAGTAATATAGAAATACCTTCAAATATTGAAATTATAAGTCACTGGTCATTCGGCGGGTTAATAATTAAATATATAGAAATCCCATCAAATGTAAAAATAATAAAAGATGAAGCTTTTTCCATGTCAAAATTAACTTCTATAAAATTAAATGAGGGTTTAACGTATATTGACAATAGGTGTTTTGCAGATAGTACATTAGAAGAAATCACCATACCAAGTACTATTCAGACAATAACAGCAACAGCTTTTCAAGGTTCAAACTTAAAAACAATTAATATAAATAAAAAAGAAAACCAAGTATCTGGTTCTCCATGGGGAGCAAATGCAACTATCAATTGGATAGGATAACTCTAGAGAAAACTAGAGTTTTTAACGTATAATATATAATTATACGTTAATATCTCAACCTAATCTTATCATATTTACTTTAATTTGTACCATATGAAGCCTAATCTTTACAAAAATGTACATTTTTATCACGTATAATTATATATTATCTGATAAAAAAGGTGGGAAATTATGTCTAAATTAAGAAGAAAACAAAAAAATAGCAAATATTTAATATTATTATCAGTATTTTTATTACTGGTAATTACATCTGCATATGCTGTCTTTAACACTAATATAAATTTAAAAACAAAAGGAAATATCAAAGTGACAGACGAAAGTTGTTTTACTATAGAAGATAATGGGGATGGCACCGCCTCTATAACAGAATATGATATAACATGCGGTCAAAAGGTGGTTATTCCAAGTAAAATAAATAATTTAACTGTTGCCAAAATAGCTGATGGAAAAACAATCGGTCAAACAGAAGATGGTTCTAATATAAATATAGGCCCTTTTACAGGAAAAAAGATAAGGGTCTTAATACTCCCAAACACTATTACTTACATAGGAAAAATAGCTTTCTTTAACACAGAAATAACCAAACTAAATATTCCAAGTAGCGTAAAGAAAATCGGTATGCAAGCATTCGCCTTTGGAAGTTTAGAAGAACTAACTTTAAATGAAGGATTAGAAGAAATTGGTTTTGAGGCTTTTTCCCATAATAATTTAAAAACTATAAATATCCCAAATACAGTTACAAAAATCGGAGATGGTGCATTCAATACTAATTTAATGAATGACGAAAACTTATTTATCTATAATAGAAATGCAGATGGAACTATAAATTATAGTTACTTAAATTCTTATGGAAATAGAACTAAAACAAATATAATATTCAAAGATAACATAAAAAGATTAGGTTCACACTCATTATACTTATTAGATAATTTAACTGAATTAAACATACCAAATACTGTAGAAGAAATAGATAATGAGTTTATATATAACAATAAAAAACTTAAAACAATAAACATTGGTAGTGGTATAAAAATCATTCATGACAATGCCTTTTATGGTATAAGAAATAACGAAGAATTAACCATCAATATAAATAAAAAAGAAAATCAAATAGAAGGCACACCATGGAACGGAGAAAACATAAAAGTAAACTGGTTAGGTTGACATAAAACATAAAATGTACTAGGATAACCTTTAGAAAAAAGGTGATAAAATGTTAATTTTAGGAATATGGTTAGGGAGCATAGCCTCAAGTTATTATATAGAATATTCCAGCATATTTAGTGTACTTAAAAATGTTGGAGATAAAGGTTACAAATTTATTATGGAAAACTTAAAAGAGAAAAATGAAAAGTTAAAAAAAATAGACAACGTCCAAACAGAAAAATTCATCTTCTTCATACCAATTTTAAATGTTGAAAAAGCAATTCAAAATGCCTTTCTATACCAAAAAGAAAAAGGTACAATTGTAGAAACATTAAGATCATTAAATCTATTAGAGGAAATGACTGATAAAGAAAAAGAAGAATACAAAAAAAATCCAACATTGTTTAATTTGCTAAAAATACAGGCAAACTTTGAAATTAAACTAAGCAAAGCAAAGCAAATAATTTTAAAAGATGGTGAAATACTTTATGAAATAGAAGATGGAGAAATAATCATTTTGAAAATAAACGCCGATATGTCGGAAAAAGAAGCAAAAGAAAAAGTAAAAGAAGTATTAGAAAGTGCCAAAGAAGAAAAAAACAAAATAATAAACGATGAAACAAAAGTTGAAGAGCCAACAATAAAACCTAAAAAATTAATAAAAAAACGTTGACTTTCCACATAACTGTAATGTTATTATGAAATTGAACCAAAAACATTTAAAAAAACACGCATCTATGATACAATCATAAATGAAGGATAGGTGATATAATGAAAGCATTAACGCTTACAGATGTAGAAAAATTTGAAATAATTGAGAAGGATATTCCTAAAGTAAAAAAAGGACAAGTACTAATAGAAGTTAGTAAATGTGGAATATGTGGAAGTGATATTCACATGATTTGGCACACTGGATATAACGCTGGAAAAAACGCTGTAATCGGACACGAATTTTGCGGAACAGTAGTAGATGCCGGTGATAGTACAATCCTAAAAAACGGTGATAGAGTAGCCGCAATTGAAATGGACAGTTGTCTAAACTGCGATTACTGTAATCATGATAAACCAGAATTATGTGACCATGTATTAGAAAATGGTCCAGGAATAGGTACAGATGGTGGCTATGGACAGTATGTTTTAATGCGTGATGATATGGCTATAAAATTGCCAGATGAAATAAGTGACATTTCTGCTGCTTTAGTAGAACCATTTTCCGTTTCATATCATGGAGCAAAACAGGCAAAAATATCTGGTGGTAAAACAGTCTTAATAACAGGATGTGGACCAATCGGTTTATTTGCAGCCGCTGCCTCATACGCTTTGGAAGCTAGTAAAATAGTTATCCTAGAGGCTAATCCAGAAAGAATAAAACTAGCCGAAGAGTCACACTTTGTAACATACGCTTTAAACTCTTTAGATACTGACATCAATAAAAAACTAACTGAAATAGAGCCAGATGGCTTTGACGCAGTTATCGAATGTTCTGGAAATAAAAATGCCAGCACACTAGCACTAAATAATCTAAAAAAAGGCGGACACATGTCAATAATCGCTTATGGTGACGCACCGGAAATAGATATATTTAATCTAGTAAACAAAGAAAGACATATAGATGGAAGCTTATTCTTTACAGTAAACGAATTCAAAGAAGCAATAGAACTTATGGCAAGCAAAAAAATAAACTTAGAAAAATATGTCAAATTAATCAAAATGGAAGAAGTTCAAGAAACATTAGAAAAAATGAAACGCCATGAAGAAAATCAAATAAAATATATGATTGATTATAAAGCTATGAAATAGTCATAGCTTTTATTTGAGGTGAGAGTATGAAAGAATATATAAAGAATTTAAAATTTGCCTGGCAATACTGCAAAGATCAAAAGACCAGAATAATCATATTCATGATAACAAACATTTTAATCATTATAACCGGAATAATAATTCCAGTTATTAATGCACAGGAAATATTAAAGCTGACAAATAACCAAATATATCAATTTGTTATAATGGGAGTAATAGTCTTTCTTGCCTATAGTTTAAAAGAATTATTTCTTTTTATCGTAAGAAAACAAATGCAAATAATATATAGAGAAACATACATAAAAATGCAAACAGAACTAGGAAAGGAAATATTAAAACTAGAAAACAAATCATTAGATAAAAACTCTTCCGGTGTATTTATTCAAAGGTTAACAGGTGATGTTTCAGTTATATCTGACTCATTTAACCTTGCCTTTGATTACCTAACTGACTTCCTGCAAGTTGTTGGTATATTTCTTGCTATATTAATATTAAATTTCTGGGTATTCTTATTTTGTATATTTATGACCATCATGCTATCAATCTTTAAACAATATCAAACAAATATCTTTAAAAAAGATAATAAAGAGTATAAAAAAGCCGAAGAAGAAGTAACTGGTTTTACAGGTGAAGTTGTTAGAGGTGCTAGGGATATAAAAATGCTTAATGCCGAAAAAAGTTTCATGAAAATCATGAAAGAAAAAATAACAAACATGAACCAAAAAGCCTACATCAGAGGTAACCATAATAAAAATTATAATTTAATTGGCTCATTTATAATAAACTCCATCGACCTAGGTACCGTTATTTTACTTGCTGTATTTATCTTAAAAGGTAAACTTGAAGTAGCAACCGCCTTAGTTTTATATAATTACAGTTTTAGAGTAACAGATGTAAGTTATATAATAAGTGGTTTTCTGTCAGCTGCTCAAAACTTCAACCTATCATGTGAAAGAGTAATAGCAATCATAAATGATGATGAATTCAAAAAAGAAACATTTGGAAATAAACATCTAAATAAAGTAGATGGGAACTTTGAATTTCAAAACGTATCATTCGCTTATGACGATAAAGAAGTATTAAACAACCTAAGCTTCAAAATAAACGCCAATGAAACAGTCGCCTTTGTCGGTAAAAGTGGAGCAGGTAAAACAACCATATTTAACTTACTAACTAAAATGTATAATGTAAATTCTGGAAAAATATTAATAGACGGTGTAAATATAAACGAACTAGATAAAGATACTATTCGTGGAAATATAACTGTAATAAGTCAAAACCCATACATATTTAACCTGAGCATCAAAGAAAATTTAAAATTAGTTAAAGAAGATTTGACAGACGAAGAAATGCATGAAGCATGCAAAATAGCTTGCCTAGAAGAATTTATAAACACACTTCCAGATAAATACGACACCATAGTAGGAGAGGGTGGAATATCATTATCCGGCGGACAAAAACAAAGACTGGCAATAGCAAGAGCACTTGTTCAAAAAACAGAAATAATTTTATTCGACGAAGCTACAAGTGCCCTAGATAATGAAACGCAGTACGAAATACAAAAAGCTATTCAAAACATGCAAGGAAAATATACAATTCTTATGATAGCACACCGATTATCAACTATCATAAATAGCGATAGAATACTATTCTTAAATAATGGTCAAATAGAGGCCGAAGGCACACATCAAACTCTTCTTCAAACAAGCGAAAACTATCGCCACCTATATGAAACAGAAATCAAAACAGGGCACAATAAATAGACACCATCAATGAAGTGATAAAATAAATGTAGACAGTCAAAAAAGACACAGTCTGCATTTTTTTGTGCAATAATAGTTTCAAGGAGGGAAAATATATGGGAAAAAATAATATGAAAAAACCTGAAGAAAAAGAGATAATTGTTAAAAGGTATTTTTGTGGAGAATCAGTTGCAAA
>CAKPAT010000073.1 GCA_934133155.1 uncultured Bacilli bacterium | reverse complement strand
GCATTTAAATATGCAGGAAGTACCGATGTTAAAGTCTTACCTTCACCAGTTTTCATTTCTGCAATATTACCAAAATGAATAGCAAGACCACCTAATATCTGTACATAATAAGGTTTTTCACCAATTACACGATATGCAGCTTCCCTTGCCACTGCAAAAGCCTCTACTTTAATATCCTCTAAAGTTTCACCATTTTGAATTCTTTCTTTAAATTCTTCAGTTTTTTCTTTTAACTCTTTGTCAGAAAGTTTAGATATATCATCATCTAAAGCTATTATTTCATCAGCAATACCTTTAAATCTTTCTAACTCTTTATATTCATGATCAAATATTTTCTTAAATAATTTCATTGTGCTCATCTCCGTCTATTAGTATTTTATCAGAAAATAGCATAAATTAATAGCATTTCCATAGAAAAAAATCGCCATAAGCGATTTTAACGTTTCTCCTTTATTAAGCCATAATCTTTATCTCTTCTTTTATAAACAACCTCAATTTCACCAGTTTTAGCATCCCTAAAGATAAAGAACTCATGATCAATTAAATTCATTTGTAAAATAGCTTCTTCTTCACTCATAGGCTTCAATTCAACCATCTTACGTTTAACTATTTTACTTTTATCATCCTCTGATTTATCGGTCTTAAAATCAGTAATAAAACCAGTTATTTTATCTTTATCAACTTTTTTATTCATTCTTGTCTTATTTTTTCTAATTTGTCTTTCAAGTTTATCTATAGCTAAATCAACAGCTGCATAAGCATCTTTATTACTTTCTTCAGCTCTTAGAATTACCTTTTGAATAGGCACTGTTACTTCAAGTATTCTTTCAGGTTCAATGTTTCTAAGTACGATTGTTGCAGTATAATTATCTGGCTCATCAAAATACTTATCTAACTTTGCAAGCTTAGTTTCCATATACTTCTTTAATTCATTTGTAACCTTAATTTTTTTACCATGAATTGTACATTTCATATTATCACCTTCCGCCCTAATTATAACATATTTCCCATTTTAAAGCAAAACAAAAAGGCCGTTAATATAAGCCCCCTTTTTACTCTTTATACTAGTGTTGGTTTAATTTCAACAACATTTTTTGCCTGCAAGCCTTTGTCTGTTCTTACAAGTTCAAATTCAACATATTGACCTTCAACTAGCGTTTTATATCCAGGTGTTAGAATTGATGAATAGTGAACAAAGATATCTTCTTCATCATTATATTCGATAAATCCAAAACCTTTCTCATTATTGAACCACTTAACTTTGCCTCTCACAACTACATCTCCCTTCTGCCAAGCTTTACTTTTAAATCATGATTTAAACCGTGACACAAGTTTGTGTCAACATCTACGATTCTACTATTTCTTTCCTTCCTTATTTAAATTTTTGTCTGAATGATAGCTTATTTTGCATAAAAGTTTGTTATCAACACAATTTTAAAGTCTACGCCACATTTTATACCCATTTTTTATTCATTCATGTACAGTTTCATTAGGCTTTATTAATATCTGCTAATATGTAATTGTTGATTGGTGGTGGTTATGTGAGAGATTTATTTATCAGTAACTCAATGAATTTAATTAGAAAAAATAAGCCTAATTATACCAAAGAAAAACTGGAAGAACTAGAATATGGTTTAACTGGATTGTATATTTTAATTTCTAAGTCTATTATTATATTTTCTATTGCTTATCTTTTAGGCATTCTAAAAGAACTTATTATATTTACCCTAATATATAATTTAGTTAGACTACCATCTTTTGGAATTCACGCATCTAAGAGCTGGGTATGTTTAGTAGTATCCACATCTTTATTTATTGGACTTACCTACATATGCACTATACTTAATGTAAATATAGTTTTAAAATTCATTCTTGGCTTAATAGGAATTATATATATGTCAAAGTATAGTCCTGCCGACACAGAAAAAAGACCAATCGTAAATTCAAAAAGAAGAAAAGTTTATAAAATTATTTCTACCATTATGGCAACAATTTTAGTAATTGTCTCAGTATTTGTAGATAATAATTTTATATCTAATTGTTGTTTATTTGGGTTAATCTTACAGTGTGCAATGATTTCTCCAATAACCTACAAACTATCAAATCAACAATATGATAATTACAAATCATATCAATTTGATTAAATATGGGAGGAATTAATATGAATTTTATTACGTCTATTTTAGCCGGTTTAGGAGGAATCTTTTCTAAAAGTGCAAGTGTAGCATGTGATTTTTGGTGGTTAGATGAGCCTGAATGTCCAAAAAGTTTAATAAAATAATAGGGTATATTAATAATCCCTTTTATTTTGCCATTTAAAAACACTTCTATAGAAGTGTCTTATTTTTTATAATTAATTTTTAAAGTTTGAGTAAATGTATTACCACTAATACTTTTTTCATTTTCCAAATATTTAGAATTTTTACCTATAATATCATCAACAAGAGGAAGTCCATAACCATGTCCCTCGCCTTTCGTAGTATATTTAAGCTTACTTATCTTATCAAGTTCTAAAACACCTTCATAATTATTACTAATATCTATACATAGCTTATTATCCATAATATATATTTCTATTTCAATATTTTTCTCTTTTAAATCCTTAACAGCCTCTATTGCATTATCTAAAAATACAGCTAATACACTATAAACATTAAGCATGATATCTTCATCTAAATTAATTAAATCAGATGCTTTAACATCACTAGCTATATCTAATTTATAATCAATTTTTTGATTTTCCATTTCACATAATTTAGAATATATTGTAGCTCTAAGTCCACCTTCAGGTATCTTAAACGTTTTCTTCAATATCTCTTCATTATACTTTATCTTTTGTTTTATCAGTCCATCTAAATATCTTATTACCTCTTGATTTTCATCACCTTTAATCATATTTCTAGTTCTTTGAAGCTCATTTTTATTTTCATGAGCAGCTTTTTTATATTTTGTAAGCATGCTCTCATATTCTTTTAAACTTTTCATACTAGTTTTATATTTTTTATTAACTTTTTTATATTCAGCTTTTACTCCAGTTAATTTTAAAACAAGCACTATAAACACTATTGTTACAGCAGCATTTGTAATAAGTAACACTTGAAATGGAAGGTGCATATAACTTTCCACAGTTGCAATAATCATAATAAGTATTGTGATTATAGAAAATGTTACCGCTTCACTTCTATTTAAATAGGATGAAGTAACGTTTACCTTATTAATAATATTCTTATGCCTTTTAAACTGCATTAACAAAAATGATAATAAAACAATACAAATATTCATAAATAAAAATTTCATCGGATCTTTAATATATGTAACAACATCTCTAATAAATAGAGAGGCAATTAGTGCATATACACTTTCAGAAACAATCAAAATAGCTTGCGATATAATAACAAAAGTTACAGATTTTTTTAAATCTTTTACAAAAAATTTATCACATACAAACATTAAAAACACTATATTAATCATAAGTTTCAATGGATTTACAAACAGCACCCCAACTATAGTGCTAACTGTTGCCAACAAAATAATTAATAAACATTCTTTCTTCTTATCAGTTTTTGCTTGACTTGCTAAAGTTTTCCAACAATAAATACTAAAACATCCTATTAAAATATTACTAATAAAATGCGAAATTACATTCCAAACAATCATTTATATCAACTCCTTATCAAATCTTGCAGATATTAAATCAGTAGATGTCCCATTATCAAATGTAATTATTTTTTGATGTTTATTAAAACTTACGACTCTTTTTTTATTAACAAAACAAGCCCTGTGTGTCTGAACAAAATTTCCATTTAACATTCCAGAAATCTCTGTTAACGTTTTGCCAACTTTAAATTCTTGATAATCCGTTACAATTATACTTTTTCTGTCTATACTATCTCGTGTAATATATAAAATATCATCTAATGGTATCTTATATATTATTCCACCATCTTTAAACTTTAAAGATTTTCTTACCTTAATTGTTTGTATAGCCTTATCTAATGCCCTTTTTAAATGATTTTCACGATTGTCAAATTTATTAATAAAAGTTAAAAAAGAAAATTCATTTTTTACAACTAAATCGCTTAATTCTTGATGTCCAGTTAGAAATATAAGTACACTATCCACATCCTTTTTTCTAATTATCCTTGCCACATCTATTCCAGAACGATTTGGCGTTTCTATATCTAAAATATAAATTTTATAAGGCATTTTAGTTTCTATTATTTTCAGAAAATCATCATTATAATCCCTAAACACATGCGTTTTATATTCTATTTTATTTTGCATCATATAGTAAGATACAACATCCAATACAACCTCTAAATCCTCTTTTATATCATCACATATAATAAAGTTTATCATACTCGCACCATTCTCCTCAGAATATACTAAAAATATATCACATTTTAATTTATAATACAACAAAAAAAGTAAGCTTTTTGCTTACAATTTTGTATACGTTTTCTCATTTTCTTCAGCATATGTTTGGCTGTATTCATTTATTATCTCATCCCTGAAGTCGTTAAATCCTTCTTTCGCATTAATTAACAAATTATAACCATCTGCCCCAGTTTTAATACACCATTCTTTAAATCTTTCCTTATAATCAGGAACCCATTCATTCAATTTTTCATCAAACTTAAATATCCAATTTCTAATTTTCTCTTTAGTAACATCTGACACATCACTAAATCTTACACCAGCTACCTCTTCATTATTAAATAGAAAACCAAGTAAAGTATCAAACTCTTCAAAAGCCTTATTTAAAGCAACTTGAGTATTTTCATCATTAAAAGCCTCACTACCTGCTTTTCCAAGCTTTTGAAATAAATCACTCATTATACTTATTGCCGATTCTATGACATTACCAGAAGAAGTTTTATCCTCTAAGTAACTTTCCAATTCATCAAGCGAAGAATTATTTTCAACTTGACTTATCAATTCTTGTTCATTAACACTACTTACTTCTTGAGTATTTTGATTGCCACATCCAGTTAGGGAAAATGCTAGTAAAGTTACCGGAAGTGACACCAATATTATTTTCTTATTTAATATTTTCTTTAAATTTTCAGTTACTGTTATATTCATAATACCTTCCCCCTAAACACATTATACTCTTTTTAATCTAAATTAACAAATTATACACCACCAACTTCACCTTTTTTCCTTAAATAGAGTTTTCTTATCCAATCAATTGGAACAACCGTAAAAGCAATTAAAATCATAATTTGAAACTCCCTAGAAGTTAACCCATATGTTCTAAATAAACTTCCGCCATAATAAATTAAATATATTTGCACAATTAATATAAAAATTATCACTATCAAAAACACCTTATTCTCTTTTAAATGTGACAAAAGATTTAACCTTTGAGTTCTAGCATTAAATGAATTAAATATACCCATAAAAATAAATAGGCCAAAAAAAGCAGTTAAAAGATATTTATCATTTGGACCTTCTCTAAATATTTCATGAATAAATGGAAGCTTTAAAAACATTATACAAAGTAAAGCAGAATAAATTCCAGTAAATAAAATTTCACCTAACATATATTTATTAATAATCGCCTCATCTTTAGTTTTAGGTCTTTCTTCCATATATTCTTTTAAAGGTGGCTCAAAAGAAAAGGCAATACCAGCTAAAGTATCCATCACCATATTTATCCACAGCATTTGAATAACAGTTACCGGAGTATCTACTCCAATAAAAGGCCCAATTATAGATATACTTACAGCACACAAATTAACAGTAAGCTGAAAAATTATAAACTTTCTAATACTTTTAAAAATTGTCCTGCCATATAATATAGCATTTGATATAGAATTTAAATTATCATCTAATATAATTATATCACTAGCTTCCTTAGCAACCTCAGTACCAGAGCCCATAGA
>CAKPAT010000072.1 GCA_934133155.1 uncultured Bacilli bacterium | reverse complement strand
GGCTTAAATGGTTAAAAAACCATGGGCAAGAGCCTTTATTAAATGATTATATTTTTACATCTAATAAAGGTGGATGTTTTACAGAAAAAAGCTGGTATAAAGTTGTAGAACAAACTCGTATTAAAGCCGGCATAACCAAAAAAATCGGAACGCATGGGCTGAGAAAGACGTACGGGCATAGTTATTATCTTGCATCTAAAGACAAACAAGATGCCCTGATTCAGTTAATGATGATTTTTGGTCACTCTGATATGAGAATTACTCTTCGATATATCGGCATTACTGAAGAGGAAATTTTCAAAAATCAAGAGAGAATGTGTATCTTCAATAAAGAAGATTACGATCTATAAAATAAAAAAAGAGAGAGATGATTCTAAAAAAAGAATCGTCTTTCTTTTACGCAAAAAAGAGAATATAAAATTGACAAATACTTTACCAGGTGATTTTGTCAAAAATAACCGAATATAGATATCTTATGTTTTATAAGAGCACAGGGTTTGACTTACTCCTGTATAAACAAAAGAGAAGTATCGGCAAGCTCATTCATAGAATTGTCGGGGTTAAATTAATGCGTCTATTATTGATTTAATACCTAAGAGGTTGTAGAGTGTGCAAGACCTCATACGCCTAACCAGAATCCTATTGGTACGGTATTCTGTACATTGGTTAAAAATAGCACACATGGGGGCAAATGATGAGCCTAAACGTACATAGGGAACATCTGAACCATGATTGTCGGAAATACGTTATTTTCTGGCATGGAAATCGGTAAATATTGGAAACGATATGCAGTGAGGGCATGGTAGACTACTGTTAAGACCGATTCAGCAACTAAGACGGCTGTACTCATAGATTAGACTGCGCTACAAGAATACGGATACCTCTGAAAAAGCGGATTGTTCGTTTTTTATTAGTGTTTAGGATAGAGTTTCTTTTTTTTGCTAACATAGGGAAACTCTGTCCTGATACAGAAGCCATTTCCTTTCCCCTACGGATTATTCTATTAGGTAACATAAGTCAATAGATGTTTCTAAAAAATTAAAATTAGGCTAAAAAATATATTAACAGATTGAAAGAATAAAAGGTTCAACATGGATGGAGGTTTTATTCTCTTCAAGTAAGAATACTTTTACATTAGATACAATATATGGAGAAAATACCAAATAGCATTAAAAATAATGAGCTTGTAAAAATAGTATGAACCTAAAATAACGTGGGAATTGCCAAATAACATAAATGTATGTATTCCAAAGTCTGAAAATGATGTACGATTGCAAGCTAAACTTGATAGTAAAACGATATAGACAAGAAAGTAGTCAGATATATTCAGTTTATAGTAATAAGATTAAAATTTTAGTTTCTAATTAATCTAAAGATGGTTAATCCAGAATAGAAAATTATTGAGAATACCAATGCAAAGAGCTATATAAAAAAATATATATATTAGAATCCGTAAAATAAAGAGATATAACATAAAGTTATACCCCTTTTACTGTAGCTTTTATGACTTTTGGAAACTTATGGATATCACTGGGTGTTCAGATTAATTTAGAGAATATATACATTTTGTTAGAACGGTTTTATAAAATTCATGAATTACTATTTTTTTTATCTAATGCATCATCTTTTTCAAATCTTATAACATCTTCAATATTACAATCTAAATAAGTACAAATGTCATTTATTATAGACATAGACACATATTGTTTTTTAGACATTTTTGCTAATGTTGTTGTAGCTATTCCAACAGCTTTACGGAATTGGGTCTTAGTCATACCTTTTTCAACTAATTGAATAAATAATGGTTCATAAGAAAACATAAAAACACCTCCTTATACTTAGGTTAACATATATCATCCAGCAAAGCAAATAAAATGTTTAACAAAGCAAACATTTTCTATTGACCAATTAATAATTTGGTGCTATACTAATATTTGATAAGACAAATAAAATATTTGCTTAAATAAATAAAATATTTACTTTTGCAAATATACAATTGAGTTAATAAGAAATTTAAGTTAAAGGATGTATTATAAATTATCATATATTAAAATTATAGCAGAAAGGAGGTTAATGTAAAATATGATAAAATTTGGAGATGTTTTAATGGTTGATTTTGGTCAGAATAATCATTCGTCAATGCAAAATGGTATTCGTCCAGCGATTGTTATACAAAACGATTTAGGAAATAAATATTCTCCAATGTCTATAGTATTGCCTTTAACATCAAAAATGAAGAAATTGAACATGCCTTGTCATAAAGTATTATACAAAAGTAAAAATAATGGGCTTTTATGTGATTCTGTGATTTTGGCAGAGCAAGTACGTTCCATTGATAAAACCCACATTTTATATAAAATAGGGGAATTAAACGATAAAGAAAAGGAATTGGCATTGAAAGCATATTTTGCTAATGTTCCGTATGAAAGAGTAGGTGTTATAAAATGAAATATAAAGAAATTGAAACAAAAGAATTAGAAAAAATGTTAGACGAATATTCCGATAATTTTTTATTTAGAGTAATCAAAACAAAATTAGGAGTAAAAATTACTCCAATCGTAAATAAAATATTAACTAAAGAGGATATAATTAAAATTGCCAGTTCAGGTAAGACAATAATTTTATCCGGTAATGAATACATATCGCAAATTGATATATATAGTGAAAAACAAAGTCTTTTCAAAATTAAGAGAAAAGGTATTGTGGAAACAATTTTATTTAACTAAAAATAGAACAAATGTTCATAAAAACCTTGACAAGCACGAACAAAAGTTCTATTCTATATTTACAGGAACAAAATGGCAAAGAAAAAAGGTCTCCATATTATAATGGAATGTGCACCACCACAATCCTCTATAGAGACCTTGCAGAAATATAATATCTACATATCTATTCTATGACTTTTAAAAAAATAAGTCAATATAAAATTACGCATTTCTGCAATTTCTACCATAAAATTCCAATAAAAATAAAAGACAATCTAAAAAAACTTATTTTCATGAATAATAAAGGGATTAAATTATGGATTGTTATATTACCAACGGAAAGACTTATATTAGATTAAATAATAAAGGTCAGCCTGAAACCTGTGCTCGTGTAGACGCACAAAAATTTTCTAAAGAAAAGGGAGAGAATATACTTAGAAATCTTCCAAAAACTATGAAAAAGTTCCATTTCAAATTAAAGATTATTTTTCAAACAGTAATCCCAGATGGGAATACAAACGTAAATGAAAAAAATACTGAAAATACAGAAAATATTTTATATGAATTGGACGATTTTTATAAAGACTACAATATTGATACAAACAGAAATGATAATCCATATCAATATGAAAAGAAAACTAATCTTGAAAACAAAGTATTCCAAGAAGTTGAAACTATAGAAGATTTTATTCGGTCTATTGTGTCTTGTTTATCTGAAATAGATGTGTATATTAAAAATATGGAATATTTAGAAAAAGAATGTGATTTGCGTATATTAGATATACGCCATTTCTTAAGAAGTAAAGATACAAAACTGAGTACAGTTTATATGAGCAGGATTGGTTATTTACTACAAAAATATGAAAGAAAACGTGAAAAGTATAAAAAACAGAAAAATTGTATGAAACTTTTTAAAAATAACTTGGAACAATTAAAGAATCCAGAATATGTTGATATATTAAATAGAATAATCAATTCAGAATATAGATATCGACGATTTTCAAAGAGTTTTTTAGAAAGTTATGCAAAAGGTGAAGTGAATGATTCAAGAAATTAATAAAGAACAATTAAAACAAATTACATTTTACGCAAGAAATGAAATGAAAGAGTTAAAAAGGATTTGCAATCCGATCATTTATAGGAAGAAATTGCCTCAAATGTATTATGACGATTTATATTCAGATGCCATGAATGTATTAATGGAGAGTGTAAAAAGTTTCAATAATGAAAAACAAATTTCGTTTGAGTCATTTTTAAAAGGTAATATTTCTAAATCTTTTTGGGAATGGTCAAGAAATAATATGCGATTAAAGAGATGTAACGTTCAATATGATATAAATGGTAAACCTTTAAAAGATGAAGAGGGTAACATTATTATATTGCAAAATACTTCAATAGATGCTCCGTCGGAAGATTCGTTTGCTATAGAGGAAAGGATAGCGTCAAATTTTGAAATAGAAAAAGAAATAAATAAAAATATTTTAGAACTTGACGAAAATATTTTAGAATATTTAAATTCTTTGGGTTTTATTGAAAAAAAAATAGCAAAAATGATAATGAATGGTTATGAATCTCATGAGATAAAACAAATTTTAAAACTTTCAGATAAAGAATATAGAACATTTATTTCAGATATGAAATCATACGAAAAAAGAAAAATATTAAAAAATAATCATAACACAACAGAACATGAAATTAAGAAAGAGGAACAAAAAATGGAAGTTGAGCAAACAATAACCGCAGAAAAAACAAAACCTACAAGTTATTCTCTTGAAGCTATAAGTAAAAAGCTAAGAAAGCATAGACTCCGGGATGACCATGTGTTACAAAGACATTCCGGACAATGGAGTAATATAGCTAGAAGTGAGTTGATTTCGGATATTTTACAAGGTAGGGCTTTAACTGAAATTATCATATCAGAAGAACCAAAAAATGGAGTTATCATGCACTGGTTAATTGATGGAAAGCAAAGATGTACTACTGTAGATGATTTTTTAAATAATGGATTTGCTATTTCTAAAAAAGTCCAAGTATCTAATATTATTTACCAATCTGATAAAACAGATGAAAATGGTAAAATTATATATAATGCAGATGGATTTCCAATTCCAGAAACACAAGTTTTCGATATTAGAGGAAAAAGGTTTTCACAATTGCCAGAAGAGCTGCAAGATAAATTTAAGGAATATCAAATACGTGTAATGTTAAATTTGAATTGTAATAAAAAAGATATTGCTTATGATATTGCAAGATTTAACAGATGCCGTCCAATGAATGTAGCACAAAATGGATGGACAGGTTTAGATGAAGTTTTTGCAGAATATATAGATAATATTTTAAAGATGGACTTTTTTAAGCCTGATTATCCAAAAACATCTTATACAAGAACGAACAATAAAAATGGTTCTATGAGAAGAATGTTAGTTGAAAGTATTATGATTTTAAATTATTTGGATTTTTTTGATAAAAATTTTAGAAAAATGTGTGAGTATTTATCTGAAAATTCAAGTGAAAATTTATTTATTAATTTTTATGCAATGATTGAACATCTTTCTTTGTGCGTTAATCGAGATGCTTCATGTGTTCTTAATACAAAAAATTCACCCGTATGGTTTTGTTTATTTAAAGAATTTTTGAAACTTGATTTGCCAGATTATTGTTTTGGAGAATTTGTTAGTGAATTTGTAAAAAAATTGCATAAAAAAGAAGTGAATGGTATAAATTATGATTCTTTGGATAAAGAAGGTCATTCTAAAAATAAAAATGTAATTAAAAATAAATTGAGCCTTTTAAAAAACTTAATGTTCCAATATTTTTCAATCGAAAAAGAAGAAAATAATGTAAATGTAATTGATTTTGTAAGAGAAAATGTAAATTCAGATATTACAGAAAATGATATTCAGGATTATGAGGAAGATTTGGAAACAATTACATTGAATGTAAATAATAATTCTAAACTTTTAGAGGATGAAAATCACAATTCTTTAATTGCTTTAATTGCATATTGCTACAAAAAAGATATTAATTACGACAAGTGGTTTATTTCTTATTTTGAAAAAGTAGATACATACAAAAGAAATCAAAAAGAGAATTACATAAATATGAAGGAAAGTTTACAAAAATTTTTAAGAAAGTGAGAATTTTTATGAAAGCATATAAAGGGTTTAATACAGACATGACATGTAGAGATTTTCAGTATGAAGAAGGAAAGAGCTTCCATACTGAAAAGGCAGAATGTTGTAAAGAAGGATTTCATGCTTGCGAATATCCATTAGATTGTTTAAAATATTATGTTCCATCTGAGAGTGTATATCATGAAGTTGATTTATCAGGAGACATAGATAAAGAAACATCTGATACAAAAGTATGTTGTACAGATATTAAAATTGGAGCAAGAATTTCAATCGCAGGATTAGTTGAAGCTGCTATTAATTTTACTAAAAAAAGAGTACATAAAGCTTCAAGTGCAACTGGAGACTG
>CAKPAT010000071.1 GCA_934133155.1 uncultured Bacilli bacterium | reverse complement strand
ACAATGTGGTATATGTTCACCGAGTGCCATAACCTTAAAACATTGAATTTAAATAACTTTTATACTCCAAATTTATATACAGTATCTGCTATGTTTGAAGGATGTTCCGTTTTAGAAACCCTAAACCTTTGTAACTTTGACACATCAAAAATAACTGCCTATGAAAGAATGTTTAATGGTACATCTAAAATTAAAGAAATTAATGTTAATTCCAATTGGAATTTAAAAAGTGATGACATATTTACAGGTAGTAGCCTTCAAGATGTAACGGCAGGTAAATGTATAAAAGAATAAAACTTCACCATAATAAAAAAGGTGATAAATAATGCAAAAGATATTAATTACAGGTGCAAGAAGTGGTTTCATGAAAAGTGCCTTGAATTACCTAAAAGATAAATTTTATATATATTTATCAGTTCACACCGAAAGTGAATATGAATATATTAAAAAGAAATATCAAAACATTAAAACAATTGAGTGCTTAAAATTAGATGTAACATATAAAGAAGATCTTAAAAAAATAAAAGATCTAGATATAGACATATTAATACTAAATAGTGCTGTCTCTTACGGCGGAAGTATATACCAAATAAAAGAAGAAGATATTAAAGAAAACTTTGATGTAAATGTCTTTGGAAACCTAAATATCATAAAAATAGTAACTAAAAACATGCTTTTAAAAAAACATGGTAAAATCATTATCGTGTCTTCCATGGCAGATACTGCACCAATGCCTTTTTTAGGAATATATGCAGCTACCAAAGCCTCTCTTACCCAAATAGGTAAGGCCTTATATTACGAACTTTTAATGCATGAAGGAAACTACTCTGTAAGCCTTATAAAACCAGGACTTTATAAAACTGGATTTAATAAAAAAGCCTTAGATAACATAAATACAAATGACTATCTAACTGAAATTCAAAACAAAATAGAAGGACTAAAAAAAATATATCTTCTTTTTGAAAGAAAAAATCTAAATAAAGTAGGCAAAACCATCTATCAAATATGCTTATCAAAAAGGCCAAAACTCACTTACTACATGCCTTTATCGCAAAAAATAATATTAAAACTTTATAATTTATTAAATTAGTTATATACTTATATTGGTGATTTAAATGAAAAAAATAGAAGAAATAGCTCAAAAGTTAAATTTAAAAGAAGAAAATATTGAAAAATATGGAAATTATAAAGCCAAAATAAATTATCGAAATGAAAATTTAAAAGGTAAATTAATACTAGTCACATCCGTTAGTCCAACCCCATATGGTGAAGGTAAAACAACCATGTCGCTCGGTTTAAATGACGCTTTTAGAAAATTAAATAAAAACTCAGTAGCCGTATTAAGAGAGCCATCTTTAGGACCTGTTTTTGGTATAAAAGGTGGTGCAACCGGTGGTGGAATGGCTAAAGTAGTGCCTGAAAATGATATAAACTTGCATTTTACTGGTGACATGCACGCTATAACATCAGCAAATAACTTGCTTTCCGCTGCCATTGATAACCATATATATCAAGGAAATGAACTTAAAATCAAAAAAGTTTTATTCAATAGATGTTTAGATATAAACGATAGAGCCTTAAGAAAAATAAATCTAGAAAACCGTGAAGAAAGCTTTGATTTAACCCCAGCAAGTGAAATCATGGCTATACTTTGTCTAGCCCAAAACCTTGAAGATTTAAAAGAAAAAATAGGTAATATCATAATTGGTGAAAACATAGAAGGAAATCCTGTATATGCCAAAGAATTAAAAATAGAAAACGCTATGACAATTTTATTAAAAGACGCCATAAAACCTAATCTTGTTCAAAGCTTGGAAAATAACCCCATCATCATTCATGGCGGACCATTTGCCAATATAGCCCACGGTTGTAACTCGGCAGTAGCTACCAAACTAGCACTTTCCTTATCAGATTATGTAATCACAGAAGCCGGATTTGGCTCAGATTTGGGAGCAGTAAAATTTTTTGATATAAAATGCCGTTTAAATAACTTAAAACCTTATGCCGTAGTAATAAATGTCACAATAAGAAGCTTAAAATATAATGGGGAAGGTGATTTATTAAAAGGTTTAGAAAATCTAAAATTTCATATTCTAAATATGCAAAAATTCATAAATAATATCATAGTATGTCTAAACCATTTTAAAGAAGATACTTTAGAAGAAATAGAAATTATTAAAAATTATACCTTAAAATTTAACGTAGAAACTATCATATCTTATGCTTACGAAAAAGGTGGAGAAGGTTCCACTGAATTAGCATTAAAAATATGTGAATTTAAAAAACCTAAAATAAATACATTATATGATTTAAATGAACCATTAAAAGAAAAAATATCCAAAATACTTTCTCTATATTACCCAAGTAAAATAATATATGAAGAAAAAGCCTTAGAAAAAATTAAAAAATATAATAATTTACCACTTCCAATATGTATATGTAAAACACCATTTTCCATAAGTGATGATCCTAAAAAATTAGGTTTTCCTAAAGATAATACATTAACCGTCACCGATATAAAATTAAAAAATGGTGCTGGTTTCATAACAGTTTATCTAGGTAAAGTTCTAACCATGCCAGGACTACCTAAAGAACCTGCTTATTTAAACATGCAAATAGATGGTGGAGGAAATATAACCGGAATAAATTAAAGCAAGCTTTTAACGGCTTGCTTTTAAGTTAGATAAAAAAGTAGGGGTAAAGGATAAATATAGTGAAAAGCAAATAGGAGTTTATATTTTTTTGGTTATTTTTTATCTAACCTCATTACATTTTATTCCTTTAAATAAAAAGCGTATGTTCATTTTCACCATTAAATTAGCGTATTATAAATCGCTTCATAAAATGTCCTTGCTATAAGAAAATAAATAAGCTATAATTAACGTAAAGAATAATATTCCAAGTATTCATTCATAATAAGCTGTAGGTGAGAATAATGAAAAAAAACATTTTAATAATAAGTTTATGTCTTATTTTATTAATTATGGGTATAGGTTATTCAGCCTTTTCTTCAAAACTAAACATAAATTCATCTTCTTCAATCACCAGTAACTGGAATGTAGAAATCACTTCTATTAAGCAAACAAATAAATCTGGAAATATTGTAGAAAAAGATAAATTATTTACCAAAGACACCGCTACATTTAATGTTGAATTGGAAAAACCAGGGAACTATGTTTATTATAAAATAGGAGTAACAAATAAAGGTAGTATCCCAGCAATAGCCACATTAGGCAATTTAACTTGTTCAAATGACGCTTTTGAATGTGGAGCTTACGCAGATAGTAGCGTATCGACGAATATAAAAGAAAACACCAATCTAACAAACTCAAGATTAATAATAGGCATTAATGAAACTGAATATTATAACGTTTATATTAAATTTAAAGATACAATTACATCTATGCCAAATAATTTAATAAACACATTGACTTTAAATTTAACCTATAAGCAAAGTGACGTTGGTATTACCCATAAAGATAACTGCTATACTGGTAAAGTGTTAAAAAACGGAACAATATCTATAACTGATTATGACGAAACGTGTGGAAATGATGTGGTTATACCAGAAAGCATTGATGGATATACAGTAACTGAAATAGCAGATGGCAAATGGGATAATGTTTTAGAAAAACATGTTAGTCCATTCGCTGAGAAAAAGATTACAAGTGTTATTATACCAGACACTATAACTTATATAGGCTCTTGTGCGTTTATATCGAACAAATTGCAAACATTAACTTTAGGAAAAAATATAAAAACAATAGGAAATTATGCATTTAAAAGTAATAATATTTCAGAATTGGCATTGTCAGAGGGATTAGAAAAAATTCGTTTGTCTGCATTTGCAAGTAATAAATTAAAAGAAATTTCAATTCCAAAAAGTGTCAATTATTTGGAAGGTGGCGCATTTACACACAATCTTCTAACTGGTGAAAAAGCGTTTATTTACGGAGTTAATCAAGATGGAACAATAGATTATACAACTTTGAATTCATATGCCGGCAGCGAAGAACAAATAATAGTGCCAAATACTGTTCAAACAATTGACACGGAAGCTTTTAGGGAAATAACCTCCAGTTTTATTGAAATACCAAGTTCTGTAAAACTAATAAAATCTCATGCTTTTTTTTCTAATAATGTTAAGCAAATAAAATTAAATGAAGGATTAGAAACAATTGATGATGGTGCTTTTTATCAAACTGGATTGACAGAAATAAATATTCCAAATACCGTACAATCCATAGGAGAAGGAGCTTTTCTTCATAATTTTCTAAAAACTGTAACCATAGGTAGTGGTGTTAAAACAATTGGTACTAATGCTTTTAAAACAGAATACAATTATAATCCAATTGAAACAATAACCATAAATCAAAAAGAGGGTGCAATAACTGGTAGCCCTTGGGGTGCTACAAACGCAACTATAAATTGGCTAAAATAAAAATCTTAGAATTAACTAAAATTTTTTCAAATTTAAAACTTGACGTATAATATCGTTATTATACGTCAATATCTAATCAAATTATAGCATTTTTACCGCGTTTTTGTCTTGATATTTGAAGAAAATGATTAAAATGCCATTAAAACTTAACACATAATAACGATATTATCTGTTAAAAGTAAGGGTGAAAACATGAAAAGAAAAAACATTCTAATAATTAGTCTATGTTTTATTTTATTAATTATAGGTATAGGTTATTCAGCCTTTTCTTCTAAATTAAACATAAATTCATCTTCATCTATCACCAGTAACTGGGATGTAGAAATTACTTCTATTGAGCAAACAAATAACTCTGGAAATATTGTAGAAAAAAATAAATCGTTTACTAAAGATACAGCAACATTTAATGTAGAGATGGAAAAGCCAGGTAACTATGTTTATTATAAAATAGGGGTTACAAACAAAGGTAGTATCCCAGCAATTGCAACATTAGGAAGTCTAACTTGTAGTAATGATTCCTTTTTATGTAATGCCTATGCGGATAGTAATGTATCAACGGATATAAAAACAAATACCAATCTAACAAACTCAAGATTAATAATTGATAGCAATGAAACAGAATATTATAATGTTTATATTAAATTCAAAAACGAAATAACTGAAATGCCAGAAAATTTAATAAACAAATTAACCTTAAATTTAATCTATAAGCAAAGTGATGTTGGTATTACCCATAAGGATAACTGTTATACTGGAAAAGTATTAAAAAACGGAACACTATCTATAACTGATTATGACGAAACATGTGGAACTGATGTGGTTATACCAGAAAACATAGATGGATATACCGTAACTGAAATTGCTAGTGGTTCATATAAAGATAATGTTGGAAGTATTGGCTCATTTAATAATAAAAAAATAACAAGTGTGACTATGCCAGATACAATTGTTAAAGTAGGTGCTATGTCATTTATGAGTAATAAAATTACTACTTTAAAATTAAGCAATAATTTAGAAAGTATAGAGTTTGAAGCATTTCAATGGAACAAAATTAAAACTATTAATTTGCCCGCTACATTAAAATATATTGGTGATAGTGCATTTAGTAGTAATCGAATAACTAATATAATTATTCCAAGCGGCGTAACTAATTTAGGTGGGGGAGCATTTGCTGGCAATAATGTAACGGGAAAAGACGCATTTATTTATGGCAGAAATAATGATGGTAGTACCGATTATACTACTTTGAATAGTTATGCAGGAAAAGACAATTTAGAAACAGTAATACCACAAAATGTCACAACAATCATGTATAGAGCATTTAGAAACACCAATATAAAAGAAATAGACATACCGTCAAACGTTCAAAGACTTGATAGCTATGCATTTAACGGTTGTTATTTGACTAAAGTTACATTACATGAAGGATTAAAATTTATAGGAGGTGGTGCTTTCTATGCATCATCACTTACAGAAATAAATATACCAAATAGCGTAGAAAGTATAGGCGCAAAAGCGTTTATACTTAATAAATTAAAAACCGTAACCATAGGCACTGGTGTTAAAACAATAGGAGCAGATGCATTTAAAACAGAGCAAGACTATAACCCAATTGAAACTATTACAATAAATCAAAAAGAAGGTTCAATAACAGGCAGTCCATGGGGAAGTAATGCAACTATAAAATGGTTAGGATAGAAGGTGAAATTATGAAGAAGAAAAACATTTTAATAATAAGTTTATGTTTTATTTTATTAATTATGGGTATAGGCTATTCTGCTTTTTCTT
>CAKPAT010000070.1 GCA_934133155.1 uncultured Bacilli bacterium | reverse complement strand
GGTTTAAGCAAGCTTGGTTTTTATTTTTATATATTTTAGGTTTTAAGAGTAAGACGGAAATGAAAGAAGTATTTTTTTGCTTTTTGAAGGATTTTGAGGATATTGATAAGGTTGTTTCGGAGTTTTGGGATAAACATTATTTTAAGGTTAAAAAGTGGTATTTAGATAAAAATCATGACAATGATGTTGTTATTTCGGCGTCTCCTGAGTTTCTACTTAAACCTATTTGTGAAAGGCTTGGAATCAAAAATTTAATTGGTAGTGTAATTGATAAAAAAAATGGCAGGTTTTTAAAAGAAAACTGTTATGGAGAAGAGAAGGTTAAAAGGTTTGAAGAGGCTTATGGTGCTGTTTTAGTTTTGGAAATGTATACTGATAGTACCTCTGATGAACCTATGATTAGAAAAGCTAGGAATGGTTTTATGGTTAAGGGGAATAATATTATTGATTATGATAGTTATGTTCCGTCTTTAAAGGACAAATTAAAGAAAAAGTTTTTTTCTTCGTCTTTTATTAGGTTTATTTTTACTGGTGTGCTTAATACTATTTGTGGTGTTTTGCTTTCATTTTTATTTTCTTTAGTTATTAGTAATGTACTTTTGGCTTTTGTTTGTGGGTATTTAACTAGTTTAATTGTTTCTTATTTACTTAATAGTTTTATTACTTTTAAAGATTATGATTTATCTTTTCACAAGTTTATTATGCTTTGTGTTTCTTATATTCCTAATTTTTTAATTCAATTTTTATGTGTTTATATTTTTTGGGCTGTTTTAGGTTTATATAAGCTTTGGGCATATATTATTGCGGCGGTTATTGGTGTTCCAATTACTTATGTTATTCTTTCTATTTTGCCATTTCGCGGTAAATAGTTTTGTTTAAAGGATGTGATATGAGTGGATATTAAAGGTTTATCTCACGAGGAGGTTTCTCTTTTGAAGGAAAGAGGCCTTGTTAATTATAAGGTAAAAAATGCGACTAAATCGATTTTAGATATTATTACTTCTAATTTTTTTACGCTTTTTAATTTGTTAAACTTTGGATTGGCATTGGCTATTTTCTTTGTTGGTTCTTATAAGAATTTGCTTTTTTTAGGTGTTGTTTTTTGCAATACTTTTATTAGTACTGTTCAAGAAATTCGGAGTAAAAGGGTTGTTGATAAACTTAGTTTACTTAACGAGACTAAGGCGACGGTTGTTCGTGATGGATTTATGCAGGAAGTTTTGAATGATGATATTGTTTTAGGCGATACGATTAGATATAAGGCGGGCAATCAAGTGGTTGTTGATACTAAGATTACTTCTGGTGAGGTTTTGGTTAATGAGGCCTTGATTACTGGAGAGTCTGAATCTATTAGTAAGTCTTTTGGTGATGTGCTTTTATCCGGTAGTTTTATTGTTAGTGGTAGTTGCTATGGTGAGGTTTTTCATGTTGGTATGGATAATTACGCAACAAAGATTTCTTCTGAAGCTAAGTATGTTAAAAAGATTAATTCAGAGATTATGAACTTTATTAATAAGGTTTTAAAAATGATTACTGTTATTATTATTCCGATTGGTATTTTCCTTTTTATGAGACAGTTTAATGAAGCGGGTAATTTAAGTGATGCGGTTGTTTCGACGGTTGCTGGTCTTATTGGCATGATACCTGAGGGTTTGGTTTTACTTACTAGTACGGTTTTGGCGATTGGGGTTGTTAGACTTTCTAAGTATAATGTTTTAGTTCAAGAACTTTTTTGTATTGAAACTCTAGCACGTGTTGATACGATTTGTTTGGATAAAACAGGTACTATTACTGAGGGTAATATGCAGGTTTCTAAGGTTATTCCTATTAATTTTTCTATGCCGGAGGTGGAAAGTGCTTTAGGTAGTTTGAGTTATCATTTGGATAATGATAACCAGACGATGGAGGCGATTGGTAAGAAGTATAGGAAAGAAGATAATTTGGAGGTTTTAGAGGTTGTTCCTTTTTCTTCACAGGCTAAATGGTCTGGTGTCTCTTTTAAAAATTATAGCTATGTGCTTGGAGCTCCAGAGATTATTTTATCTGATTTGAGTGAAATTCAGGATTTACTTGATATGTATACTTCTAGTAGCAGGGTTGTTTTACTTGCTAAATCTTCTTTGAAGCTTTCTAAAAAAATTCCGAATGATTTGGTACCGATGGCTTTAATTGTTATCGATGATAGGATTAGAAAAGAAGCTTATGCAACTTTGAATTATTTTAAGGAACAAGGTGTCGATATTAGGCTTATTTCTGGGGATAATCCGAAGACTGTTGCAGGCATTGCTAAAAAGGTTGGTATTGAAAATGTTAGGTATGTTGATATGAGTAAGACAGACAAATTTATTTCAGATTTGGTTTTGGATTATAATGTTTTTGGTAGAGTTAAGCCTAATCAGAAGAAAGAGATTATTATGGCTTTACAGGCTTTGGGTCATACAGTTGCGATGACTGGTGATGGTGTTAATGATGTTCTTGCATTAAAAGAGGCTGATTGTAGTGTGGCGATGAGTAGCGGTAGTGATGCTGCTAGAAATGTTTCCCAGCTTGTTCTTTTGGATTCTAATTTTGCGTCTATGCCTAAGGTTGTTGCGGAAGGAAGACGCAGTATTAACAATTTACAGAGATCTTCTTCTTTGTTTCTTTGTAAAACGACTTATGCGACTATTTTAGCTATTGTTTTTGCAATTTTTAGTTTACATTATCCGTTTATTCCTATTCAGCTTACACTTACTAGTATGGTAACAATTGGTATTCCTTCTTTTGTTTTGGCTTTAGAACCCAATAATGAGAGAATTAATGGTAAGATTATTATTAATGTTTTGCGTAAGTCCGTGCCGACTGCTTTGACAATTGTTTTTAATATACTTGCAATTATGTTTATTTCTACTTTTATTAGTTTAAGTCAAATTGATGTTTCAACTTTGTGTGTACTTCTTACGGCTTTTACGGGATTTATGTTACTTTACAGGATATGTGTTCCTTTTAATACTTTACGTAGATGTTTGTTTGTATTTTTGATTTTACTTTTTTCTATTGGTTTTGTTTTCTTTAAGGGATTTTTCTCTTTAAGTAGTATTTTTCCTAATTTGATTTTACTTGTTTTGGTACTTTTTATGCTTGCATTTTTTGTTTTCAATATGTTCATTGGTGTTTTTGACAAGATATGCAAGAAAATATATAAAAAATAATGGTTTTTCTTTGACAAATGTTGACAGTGTTCGTAAATGAGATGTATAATTTATGTAGTGTAGCAGGTGATGATATATGCAAAATGAAAATATGACAATTAATAATAAACCTGGGGTTATTAGTGAAAGCCAGAAGAGCTGGCTTAAAAGTAAGATTAGGGAAGGCAAGTATATTACGGTTAATAATGCCGATAGGGTTGTGACGGTTAATTTTCCGACGGGAAATTTTAATGTGGATATTCCTAGAAATGGTGCTTCTGCAGTAGAAAATTTGAATTTTAAGCTTGCTTGGACACGTGTTTATGATGGACTTGTTAAGCGTCTTGAGTATGAGCTTACGCTTTATTTAAAGGAAAGAAAAGTTATTAAGTCGGCTAATGATATGTTTGTGATTGATGGTGTGAGCTATAATTTTCCTGAACAGAGTAGTGATTGCAGTTATGCTGAGGGTATTGAAGAAATTGTGAAAGCTTGTGAGCGAGCTACGGCTAAGTATAATAACATGTCGAGTAGTTATAAAGCTAGTGTGTATAATGGTGATTTTACTTCTAAGTATGGAAGTAAAATTAATTTAGATGGATTTGTTAAAGGTACTTCTGAATTTGAAGAGAATATTTATAATAGACCTGTTTCTGTTACTAAGCGTGTTGAAACTATTGATATGAAAGATGTTTCTAATGATACGGCTTCTTTGGATTTTCCTAAAAAAGGTGGAAGAATTTCTTTTGCTGATGTGCCTGAAGTTACATGTTTTATTGCACCGGATACTGCACTTGGTGATGGTGATTTACCAGAGTTAAAAGAAAAGTCTGCTAATGGTGAATATCTTATTATTTCTTGTCCTTCTGGCAGTGATTTTGAAAATTTTAATAGGAATGTGAATTTTTGTAATGTTAATAAGATACCTTTTGGAATTTTTATAGATGGCAAGATTGTTGATTTGAATGGTGTTCAAGATGAGGTAAAAAGAATTACTGGTATTATTAAAAAAATATCCGATTTACTTTCTTTGTCTAATCATGAAGAACTATTTATAAGATTTATTATTTATGCGGATAATGATACTTTTATTATTGAAAATGCAAACGATATGGATAAGCTTATTGAGTATGTTAAAGGGCGCAATATGGTTGCTGCGGCACTTGGGTCTTTAAAGATTGATGTTGTTTTTCAGTGTCACTGGCAAAATGTTGGACTTCTTCAGGAGTTTGATGCTGATGGTGGTTATGATAGGCTTTATTGGACACCCGTCAGGGATGCTGGTAAGATTAGTGAACAAAAATCGGTTGTGATTTCTGATCCTAATGAAAATTATGATGTTGCTCATATTAAAAATAGAAAAGTTATTTCTTTCTTTGATGAGATGATGAGTGCTAATAGAAATATTGATAGAAGTCTTGCGGTGCGTTAGGCTTCCTTTTTTTAGAGGTGGTTTTGATGTTTGAAGGTGTTGTGAAAAAGCTTACTGATTTAGGCAAGACTATTAGTTTTATGGAGTCTTGTACGGGTGGGATGCTCTCTAATGCAATTACTAATGTGTCTGGTTCTAGTTTGGTTTTTAAGTTTGGTGCGGTGACTTATTCTAATGATTTTAAGGTTAAAATGGGTGTACCTGCTTCAGATATTTTTGCTTATACTGTTTATAGTAGGGAAGTTGCTTTAGATATGGCTAGGAGTATTTTGAAGTTTACTTCTAGTGATTATGGTGTTGGTGTTACTGGCCATTTAGGAAGTATTGATCCGAATAATTTGAGTGGTAATATTAATGAGGTTTTTGTTGGTATTTGCACGCGTGATGAGGAATATGTTTACTCTATTAATGTCTCTTCTTGTGATAGGTGTTTACAAAAGAAAGAAGTTTTAAAATTTGTTTGTGATAGACTATTAGAGGTTTTAGATGCTTGATGAATTATTTTACCGACTTAGTTTTTCTAAGTTTAGAAGTAGGTTTCATTTGAGCTTGAAGGATATTAATTATATTAAAGAAAAAGGTATGGATAAGATTTGTGATCATGCTTATGATTTTGTTTCTAAAAGACTTGCACCTGCTTTTATAGTTAATGATGGCAAGCAAACGCCGATGAGGGGGCATCCGGTTTTTATAGCTCAGCATGCAACTGGGACGTGTTGCCGCAAGTGTTTGTATAAGTGGCATGGTATTTTACCTAACAAGAATTTGTCTGATGATGAAATTTCTTATGTGGTTTCGGTGATTATGGAGTTTATTAAAAGGGAATGTGCTGGAAAATTTTGATTTTAAGTATAGATTTAATTATTTTTTTGTTTTGTTATGTTAATTTTATCTATTTTTTTCTAAATTCAAATAAATTGTTTTAACATTTTTTTAATATAATTATTGATGTAATTACATAAAGCTTCTGTTTTTTGAGTAATTTATCAAAACTGACTAATATCATTTTGGATAAGATAATAAAGGGATTGATGGTAATTACATGAGTTTAAAAGACAACTGTTGATAATCATTATGTTAAAAGTTTCTGAAATAACATTGATTTTTTTCTTATTTTGTTTTTATATATTCATATTCATTGTAAATTTTCTTTAATAGTTAAGAACATTTGACAAAAGAGAAATCTTGAGGTTTCGATATTTAGTAGCATAGATTACATTACTGCTTAGATTGTTCAATTAGAGTGTGCAGCAGTTATTATACTAGTTTGGTAAACCATTTCAAGAGGAGGTTTGCTTTTTTTGTATTTTGAAACTATTATATTACTGTCGGATTTTTTGATGAGATGACTTTTCGTTATAAATTTGGTACAATTGTTGCGAAGAATTATTTAAATAAGAATAATGGTTTGACAGAAAATCGTGTCTAAAAACTTGGCATAAATCCAAAGAAACAAACAAATAATAAATTGAAAGGGAGATTAGAAGTATGCTCAATTTAGAAAAAGTAAAAGAAGAATTAAATAAATGGAATTTTAGTTATAAAAATAATATTGTACCGGGGCATAGTATCTATAAAGTAAAATGGGTTTTACCAGCTGGTCCAGTAATTGTAATTGCATCGGAAAGAGCAACATCATACTTATTTGGGTTTGATGAAAAAGGA